>NZ_JBSIPA010000800.1:0-1448 GCF_053574605.1 Caballeronia sp. M23-90
TAGCGCGCCGAAAGTGCCGCCGTGCCGATCGCCGAGCCGCGTGCGCGATTTCTCGGTTTGCTCGACGCGCTGGCGCAAGGGGCATCGCAGGGTAAGGTTGGTTTGCAGCGCGTGACGCAGCGAGTGAGCGAAGTGGAGCTTGCCGCGAGTGCACCGGATTCCCACACCGCTGCAGCGTGGCTGAAGGCGCTTGAAGATGTGCCGGGCGTGGGTGCTGTCGAGGTTGTCGAAATGCGCCGGCGAGTCGTTTCGCCTGTGAAAAACGTGCGGTTGGACAGGTCCGGCGCTTACGACTTCATCGCGCTCGTGCGATGGGCGGATGGCGTTGGGAGTGCCAAGAACGCGAAATCGTTGAAGGCTGGCAAGCGGGCGCTCTCACCATCGGCTTCCAAACCTGGCGTCCGGAGCAGCACGCGATGAAACCTTCATATGCCAACCTTCTTGCGCTCCTCTCCGAGCCACTCGATGCCTGGAGCAACTTTCGACTTGCAGTGACGGGCGTTGTCGTGGGCGCGCTGGTGTTTGCATTGGGCACTACGCTATGGCGCTCATCCGATATGGGCGGCACGCAAGCAAGCCGCTCGGCGCTGGATGACGCCAGGCATCGGCTTGACCGTGCCCGCACAGTGACCAACGAATTGCCGGCGATGCGCACGCGCTCGGGCGAGGACGCACGCCAATCACGCTGGACCGTCGCCGACGCGCTTCACGAGATCACCGCGCTCGCCGCTCAAAGCGGATTGCGGATCGGGACCATAGAACCATCGGTGCAAAAGGGCGAGGGCCTCGAGAGCGAGCGGCCGCTGCGGTTTCGCGCGGAAGGTTCGTTTGGTGAGATCCGGCGTTTCATGGAAGCGCTCGAGGGGCTGCCGCGTCTGGTCGTTCCCGCTGACGTGCAGATCAAACGGGACGTATTGGTCAGCAATTCGCTCGGCCTGGACGCAACGCTGCGGGTCTTTGAGGACCTGCCGGCTGTTGCACGTCCAGAACCGTCGCGGCGGGACGCATTCGCCATTGACCCCTTCGGCGTGAAAAACGGCACCGGCCCCGGCGATGCAGGCGCGATGCTTCTGGTCGGCACGCTTCGGAGCCGAAGCCGTTCCATGGCGCTGCTGGAAACCGCTGCGGGCATCGACGGATATACACCGGGTCAAGCGGTCGGCGACGAATGGCTCGGCAGCGTGCGTGCTCGCTCGATCGAGTTGCGTCGTGTCGATGGTGTCGCGCGCACGATTGCTTTTGCCGAGGATCGGCCATGAGCTTCATGCGTGTGATGGTGCGGGTGGAGCGCGGGGTTTGTCGCCGGATGATTGCCTGGAGCAGCGCGTCAATCTTGTTGCTGCAATCTGCTTGCGTGGACGCCGCCATTGCTCCGCTCCCGCCCTTGCCGGCCAGCTTTCCGCTGACGCTGCCCACCGATCAGTTCGCCGAGGACACATCGGCGGACA
>NZ_JBSIPA010000801.1:0-1435 GCF_053574605.1 Caballeronia sp. M23-90
TTGGGGCAGCGAGCCGAAGTATTCGACTAGTGGAATAGCGCACGGCCCGCCACCACGCGCTTGACCGCTACGTCGCCGGTCGCACGATTGACATCAAGATCGACAATCCATGCCGAATACGCTGGCGTTACCGCGTTGCTCTTGTGTTCATCGAAAGCGAAACCGCGGCCGTGCGCTATTCCACTAGTCGAATACTTCGGCTCGCTGCCCCACGCCGCACGTTCCGCGACTGTATTGATCAGCTCGCGTGCGCCGTCGTATTCCACCGGATCAAGGTGATCGAGCCGGAACGACACGGGATCGCGGTTGTCCTCACGCGCGATTTCATCAATGAACGATTCACGCGCAAAGGCATGCGCCGCGTCAGGAATGAGTTTGGCGGGATCGTCGATCAGTAATTTCGAACGGCGTGACACATACGGGCCTGGATCTCGTGCAGCGGCTTCGTCACCGGAAACACCGGGCGTTCGCGCAATGTATTGCCAATCGAGCAGCGCACCTTCGCTGTCCAATGAAGCCGCGACGGAAAATGTCGCCTCACGCGCGAGCGACGCCGACATATATCCGCCGACACACACCGCGCCGCCGAGTTCTTTACTCAGCACCACGGCGGCGATTGCGGCGAGCGTTGAATCGGTCGCTGTATGGAGCGGATGGAACTCGAAGCGCTCAGCGGAAAACCCCGTCGCGCTGACGAGCTTCGCGAGCAGATCTGCGCCTGGCGGGGTGCTCGTCCATAGGGAGATGAAGTCGCCGTCAACGCGTGCGATCGCCTCGCATGGCGTGAACGTGTCCGGAGAAAGCGGCCAGACGTAATGCGCTTCCTGCTGCAGACCGGAGTGCGGCACGGGCAGCGACGCATCGGCGCCCGTACGATCAACCACGCGCCGCGCGGCATCGCACGCAAGTTCAAGACGGGCCGCAACAAACGCAGCCACGTTCCCCGCGTGAACCCAGCGCACGCTTTCCATTTGCAGCGCAGCAGCACGCTGCAGCAACGCCGGGTCGATGTCCACCAGCACGCATGCATAGAGCATCGACTCGGGCAGCAGCACGGGTCGGCCGGAATCCCGTTCGTGCATGAGGTCCATTACAGGAGGTCCGTTACACGCGTCATTGGATCAGCGCCCTTCTTCGCGTTTCAAATACTCGACCGCGCGATGCACGGCCTTCATGATCTCGATATGCGTACCGCAGCGGCACAGGTTGAAGCGCAGCGCGTCACGAATCGCGGCGTCATCGGGTTCGGGATCGCGATCGAGCAGCGCCTTCGTGCTCATGATCATGCCGTTGAGACAGTAGCCGCATTGCGCCGCTTGTTCATCGATAAAAGCGCGCTGGATCGGATGCAACGCATCCAGCGTGCCGAGCCCTTCGAGCGTGACCGTTTCCCGTCCGATAGCCGCCGCGACCGGCACCACGCACGAACGCGCCA
>NZ_JBSIPA010000802.1:0-1434 GCF_053574605.1 Caballeronia sp. M23-90
TCGATCCGGCGCGTCACGCCGCGCGCCCGGCCCGGGTGATCGCACCGAATCCGATTCCGCCGATTCATTTTCCCGAGACGCTGCCAGTTTCCGCCCGGCGCGATGAGATCGCTGCAGCGATCCAGTCGAATCAGGTGGTTATCGTCAGCGGCGAAACCGGCTCCGGCAAAACCACCCAGCTCCCGAAAATCTGTCTGGCGCTCGGCCGTGGCCTCGGTGCAGGCGGATCGGGTCTTATCGGACACACGCAGCCGCGGCGGATCGCGGCATCGGCGACGGGACGCCGGATTGCCGAAGAACTCGGCACGCCGTTCGGCGAGGTCGTAGGGTACAAGGTCCGCTTCACGGACAACCTGTCCCCCGGCGCATCAGTGAAACTGATGACGGACGGCATCTTGCTTGCCGAAACGCAGACCGATCCGCTGCTCGCCGCGTACGACACGATCATCATCGACGAAGCGCACGAGCGCAGCCTGAACATCGATTTCCTGCTCGGCTATCTGCGGGAAATCCTGCCGCGGCGGCCTGATCTGAAGGTGATCGTGACGTCAGCGACCATCGATGCCGATCGTTTCGCCCGGCACTTCGGCAGCGATGAAAAACCCGCACCGGTGATCGAGGTGAGCGGGCGCTTGTATCCGGTTGAAGTGCGCTATCGGCCGGTTGAGGAGACGAGCGCTGCGGTGAAGTCGGCGCAGGGGACAAACAGCCCGAGCGCAGCCACGCCTCAGAAAGACCGCCCAAGAAACCAGCGCGAAAACGATCGCGACCTGATGGAAGCCATCGTGGACGCCGTCGACGAACTCTGCCGCGAAGGTCCCGGCGACGTCCTCGTATTCCTGCCCGGCGAGCGAGAAATCCGCGAGGCCGCCGAGGCGCTGCGCAAGCACCATCCGCCGCATACGGAAATCCTGCCGCTGTTCGCGCGGCTTTCTGCGGCGGAGCAGGAGCGTGTGTTCAAGTCATCGAACGCGCGGCGCATCGTGCTTTCCACGAACGTTGCGGAAACGTCGCTGACCGTGCCGGGCATTCGTTATGTTGTCGATACCGGCCTGGCGCGCATCAAACGCTACTCGTACAGAAACAAAGTAGAGCAGTTGCAGATCGAACCGATTTCGCAAAGCTCGGCAAATCAGCGCGCGGGCCGCTGCGGCCGCGTGGCCGACGGCGTCTGCATCCGTCTCTACGAAGAGGATGATTACGCACTGCGTACGCGGTTCACCGATCCGGAAATCCTGCGTTCGTCGCTCGCGTCGGTGATCCTGCGGATGAAGTCGCTGCATCTGACGGCCATCGAAACGTTTCCGTTTCTCGAGCCGCCGCCGGGCCGCGCGATTGCCGATGGTTATCAGTTGCTGAACGAACTCGGCGCCGTCGATGACGACAACACGCTCACGCCGCTCGGCCGCGAACTCGCGCGTTTGCCGCTCGATA
>NZ_JBSIPA010000803.1:0-1429 GCF_053574605.1 Caballeronia sp. M23-90
TGCAGATGGTATGGACGCCTCCCCCCGGAAACGGGCCGTCGTGGAGATGGCGAAGCGAGTGTGGAAAGTAGAACTCGTGTTCGCCCGAATGTGCGAAAGTGAGAATGCTCGTTAACCGTTCTTCAAGGAGTATCCGAAATGAAACTCACGATCATCGGGATGGACATCGCAAAGCAAGTATTTCAACTCCACTCGCTCGATCCGCAAAGCGGCCAAGTTGAACGATTCAAACTCAAGCGCGCCCAAGTGCTCGAGTTCTTCGCGAAACGTGCACCCTCGATTGTCGTAATGGAAGCGTGCGGAAGCGCCCACGACTGGGCGAGACGATTGCAAGCCCTTGGGCATGAAGCGAAGCTCATATCTGCCCGCTCTGTACGGCCCTTTGTACTGCGGAACAAGACGGATGCGGCCGACGCGCGGGCAATCTGCACCGCTGCTCAACAGCCAGAGGCACGATTCGTTGCTGTCAAAAGCGAAGCTCAGCAAACAGTTCTGGCGATACATCGTGTGCGAGCTCAACTGATGAAGTTTCGCATCATGCAAACCAACGCATTGCGTGGCTTGCTGTACGAATTCGGAGAAGTGTTGCCTGAAAGCTATCGGGCCTTCAGCAAAGCATTCCCCGCCGCGCTTGCACGTGCCGCTGAACGTTTGCCCGCCATGCTAATCGACAGCCTGAGGGAACAGTGGGCTCGCGCTCAAGATATCGATCGAGAAATGACCGTTTTGGAGCGGCGCCTTGCCAACCTGTTTCGCCACAACCCGGACTGTCAGAAGGTTGCCGATATCCCTGGTGTTGGGCTTTTGACTGCAACAGCGACTGTCGCATCTATAGGCGACGTACGCACGTTCAAATCCGGCCGCGAGTTCGCCGCATGGCTGGGGCTCGTGCCGCGACAATCTGGCACCGGCGGACGGGTCCGGCAGATGGGTCTGAGCAAGCGCGGCGACACTTATTTACGCACGCTATTGATGCATGGTGCCCGCTCGGTGATCATCCAAGGCAAACGATCAGCTTGGGTTGACGGTTTGCTCAAGCGTCGACCATTTAACGTAGCGGTTGCCGCTGTCGCCAACAAGTTGGCAAGAACAATCTGGGCGGTGCTGGCGCGCCCAGAGAAATACCAAGCAACGCAACCTGCTACTGCCTAGAGGCAACGATTCACAACGATACGCAACTTTCACAACTTTCCCAAGGAGCGCAAGCAAGTGCTGCATGATGGCTAACAGGTTGGACCGGGGCGAGGAAAACCCGATAGGGAAGATGAACCATTGTGTTCGATATGCAGATGAGGACCTCGCCAGCGAATTCCATTAGGGCCAGCAGGCAGATACCGGCCTGCACAAACGGGCCGGACATAAGCGTGCTGCCTTAACCTGCCAGTCAACAACGCAAAACTGTTTGCAATCCGGGAGGCGTCCACATAAG
>NZ_JBSIPA010000804.1:0-1426 GCF_053574605.1 Caballeronia sp. M23-90
TGGGTGCGGAGCGGAGCGTCTCGCCATGGAGATGTCGCGCAGAGGCGCAGAAGATCCGCCGGCGGGGCGATGGGCCGCTTGTCGGCTTTCGCCGATGTTCCCGGAGCAAGCCGGCGCCCAGTGAGACAAGTATGAGTGACTCTATCTCAAAATAAAATCAGCGAGCGGCAGCGCTCGATGTAGGGATTTGGGAGTCTTTGTAGGGAACGGACTACACGCGTTGATCGCATCATCCGGATGCCATCAAGTCTCGTGGTCGTCTTCGAACAGTTTGTGCCGCACGGCGTAGCGCACGAGCGCCGCGTCGTGGGGCATCTGCATCTTGTCGAGAATGCGGGTCTTGTAGGTGCTGATGGTCTTCGCGCTGACCGAGAGCGCCTGGGCGATCTGCGTGATCGTTTCTCCGCTCGCGATGCGCCGGAACACCTCGAATTCACGGTCGGAAAGCCGCTGATGCGGCAGGTCGTCGCCACGGTCGTGCAGGCTCAGCGCCAGGCGTTCGGCCATGGTGAGGCTCACATACACGCCGCCCGATGCAATCTTGTTGACGGCCGCGACCAGCTCGGCACTCGCGCTTTCCTTGGTGAGATACCCCGACGCCCCGGCCTTGAACGCACGCACCGCGTATTGCTGCTCGGCGTGCATGGTCAGGATGAGCACGCGCAGCGCCGGCTTTTCGTCCTTGATCTGCTTGAGCAGTTCGACACCATTGCGGCCGGGCATCGACAGGTCGAGCACGAGCACATCGGCTGGAATCTCGCGGATCATCGCGATGGTCGTGGCGCCATCGCTGGCCTCGCCCGCCACTTCCACGCCGTCGGCATTGTCCAGGATATGGCGCAGTCCGTCCCGGACGAGAGTATGGTCATCGGATAACAAGACCCGGGTCATTGCTTGAGATCGTCCTCGGTGCGCACCGTATAAACGCCGCGGGTGCTGGGTTGCCGTCTGGTGGAACGGCACGTGTCAGAAAAAAAGATGCCCGCAAACTGGCGGGCATTAAGGATGCGCAAGGACACTGAGCCATGAACGCATTGTTGAAACTCGTGAGGCATTAGTGCGACATTAGCACGGGCGCGGTCATGCTTTCCAGTAGCGATCGTGTAACACCCCCAAGAAAACGCTCGTGCAACCGCGTATGTCCGTATGCGCCAAGCACCAGCAGATCCGAGTCGGTGTCCGCCAGGACATCGAGCAAAGTGGCGCCTGTACTTACGCCAGAGGCAGGCGGCATCGATAAGACACCGGCCCGCACCTTGTGGTGTTCAAGATACGCCGCAAGCGTATGTCCTGTGTTTTTACCGGCTTCGCCATCTTCTTCGCGATGCCGCTCGACGGTCACGATCTGCACCGAACGCGCATGCCTCAAAACGGGAAGGGCGTCCGCCACGGCGCGCGCTGCGGCGCGACTGCCGTCCCATGCAAA
>NZ_JBSIPA010000805.1:0-1413 GCF_053574605.1 Caballeronia sp. M23-90
GCGCGCAGAGACAGTGGCCGTATGCTTCTTGGAGGTCTCGACCCCGTCAAAAAACCTGGCCCAGGGGAAGCTGCGGACTCATCTGTGGCGGCGTCTTCGGACGACCCCGTTTAGGAAATTGATTTATTCCGAGTCCCCGTCCTGCGCCTGATTATCCAGGAGGTGGGTGATGTCAAAAGACCGAACACGATCCAAGCCCTCAGGGTTGCCGATCATTCATCCGTTTGCAGCCGGCATCGATATCGGTTCACGGTTCCACGTTGTTGCCGTGAGTCCAGATCTGTGCGACGAGCCGGTGCAGACATTCCAGGCATTTACCGGCGATTTGCAACGCATGGCCGACTGGCTCGTCGCGACCGGTACAAAGACGGTCGTGATGGAATCGACCGGCGTGTACTGGGTCGCCGCCTACGAGGTGTTGGAGTCTCGGGGCCTTGAAGTCATTCTTGCCAACGCACGCGAGGCGCGCGCAGTCCCCGGAAGGAAGAGCGACGTCAACGATGCGCAATGGTTGCAGCGGCTGCACGCGTGCGGGTTGCTACGGGCAAGTTTCCGGCCTGGGCGCGACATCGCGGAACTACGCGCATACTTGCGTTGCCGCGAAAAGCATACCGACTATGCCGCCGCGCATATCCAGCATATGCAGAAGGCGCTGACCTTCATGAATATCCAACTGCATCACGTGATCGCGACTATCACAGGTGTCACAGGAATGCGCATCATCCGCGCGATCGTCGCCGGTGAACGCGATCCAGACAGGCTGGCGGCAATGCGCGACGTGCGCTGCAAGGAAAACCTTGAGACCATTCGAAATGCGCTGGTGGGCAACTACCAGCCCGAGCACGTATTCGCCTTGAAACAGGCGCTTGCGCTCTACGATTTTTACCAACAGTGCATCGATGAGTGCGATGTTGAGATCGAACGTGCTGTCGCGATTCTCAATATCGCTCACTCGTTTCCGGAAGCACCGCTGCCGAAGGCGAAACATCGCAACAAGATGCCCAGCGATCCCAACTTCGATGTACGCACGGCTATGTACCAGTTGGCGGGGACCGACCTTACGCAAATTCACGGCATCGGCCCGTTCCTTGCACTGCGCCTGATTGGCGAATGTGGAACGGACTTGAGCCGATGGCCAACCGCCAAGCACTTTACTTCATGGCTCACGCTTGCGCCGGGCTGCAAGATCAGCGGTGGCAAAGTACTGTCATCGCACACGCGCAAAACCAGCAGCCGCATCACAGTCGCACTCAGGCTTGCGGCGGTGACCGTTGGAAGAAGCAATACCGCGCTTGGCGCATTCTACCGGCGCCTTGCCGGCCGAATTGGTAACGCCAAGGCCGTGACTGCGACGGCGCGCAAGATCGCTGTTCTGTTTTATAACGCGATGCGCTATGGCATGGACTACCGCGA
>NZ_JBSIPA010000806.1:0-1403 GCF_053574605.1 Caballeronia sp. M23-90
TGTCGCTTTGCGCGGCTCGCGCACCAGGTCGGCGAGTGCCAGCGGGAAGCGTTTTGCGCGTTCTTCCGTCATGAACGGCTGCTCCGCGCCTCGGCCCACTCGCGCGTGGCGGGCAGCAGCTTGGTATGCGTGAGATCGAGTTGCAACGGCGTGATTGAAACATGTCCGTTCGCAACAGCATGAAAATCTGTGCCTTCGCTTGCATCGAGCGCGTCGCCTGACGGCCCGATCCACCAGATCGGGTTCCCGCGGGGATCGATTTGCCGGATCACCGGTTGCGAGGGATGACGCTTGCCAAGCCGCGTGATGCGCCACTCTCCCATTTCTTCGTAAGGCAGACTTGGAATGTTCACATTCAATAACGGATGGCCTGGCATGGGATGCGCCAGAAAATGCGCAACGATGTCAGCGGCAACGCGCGCTGCGTCTTCAAGATGCAACCAGTCGCGCCCGACCAGCGAGAACGCGATGGCCGGCACGCCGAACATGAAACCTTCTGTCGCCGCCGCGACCGTTCCGGAATATAACGTGTCCTCGCCCATGTTCTGGCCGTTATTGATACCGGAAACGACCAGGTCCGGCTGCTTTTCCAGCATGCCCGTCAGCGCGATATGCACTGAGTCGGTGGGCGTACCGTTCACGTAATTGAAACCGTTCGGCGCCGTGTGAATGGTGAGCGGGCGCGACAGTGTCAGCGAGTTAGAAGCACCGCTGCAATTCTGCTCAGGGGCCATGACCGTGACCTGCCCAAGCGGCTCCATGGCCGCGTGCAGCACGTTGAGCCCGCGGGCCAGATAACCGTCGTCGTTGCTGAGTAGGATTTGCATGCGACGATTGTAACCGAGGAAAGTAGGCCCGCGGCCCGGCCGTGGGGTCCTCGGCCGATCGGCCAGGTTTTCCGCGCAATGCTGGTTGATCTCGAGCGTTTTTCGTGCGTTTTATTAGACCGGATGGCTAACGCTGCGTCTCTGAACGCACGCCCGGGCAACGTCGTTTTACACTGGCGCATAGCGGATTTTTCAATGGAGACCCCATGCGCGCCATTCGATGCAACCAGTACGGACCGCCCGAATCACTCGTGCTCGAAACCTTGCCGGATCTCCGTCCAGGCGCCGACGAAGTGGTGATCGACGTACGGGCGGCCAGCGTGAACTTCCCTGATGTGCTGGTTATCCAGAACAAGTATCAGACGAAGCCGGCACTGCCCTTCACCCCGGGTGCCGAGTTCGCGGGTGTCGTGCGAGAGGTCGGCATGAACGTCAGGCGGCTCAGCGTAGGCATGCGGGTCGCTGCTTACACCGCGCAAGGCGCGTTCGCCGAACAGGCGGTTGCCCGCGAAGCGGCCTGCATTGCCCTGCCCGAGGACATCGACTTTGCGAGCGCGTCGGCCGTCACGCTCGCGA
>NZ_JBSIPA010000807.1:0-1397 GCF_053574605.1 Caballeronia sp. M23-90
CTTGAAGAACGGTTAACGAGCATTCTCACTTTCGCACATTCGGGCGAACACGAGTTCTACTTTCCACACTCGCTTCGCCATCTCCACGACGGCCCGTTTCCGGGGGGAGGCGTCCATACCATCTGCAAAACTGCTGCATTTAGCGAAGGCATGCATTACCCTAAATGGAGTTTATGGAAACGGAGTGACGCGATGACGCAACTTCATCTTGGGCTGGATTTGTCGACGAAGCGCACTCGCAAAAGGGAGTTTCTAGACGAAATGAGGCGTGTGGTGCCGTGGTCGAAGCTGATTGCCTTGATCGAGCCGCATTACCCTAAGGGTAAGACTGGGCGACCGCCATTTCCTGTCGCGACGATGTTGCAAATCCACTTCATGCAGCAATGGTTTGGTCTGTCGGACCCTGCTATGGAAGAAGCTTTATACGACGTTCCGTTGTATCGCGAATTTGCGGGTCTTGATGGCGGCATGACGCGCTTGCCGGACGAGACTACGATTCTTCGTTTCCGACACCTACTTGAGACACATGGCATCGCCACCCAGATGTTCACACTGGTCAATGAGATCCTGATCGACAAAGGGTTGATGCTCAAGGCTGGCTCGGCCGTAGACGCGACGCTAATCGCCGCGCCGAGTTCGACCAAGAATGGCTCAGGTACGCGCGATCCCGAAATGCATCAGACGCAAAAAGGTCGCACCTGGTACTTTGGGATGAAAGCGCATGTCGGCGTGGACGCAGAATCAGGCCTCGTTCATACCGTCATCGGCACTGCCGCAAACGTGCATGACATCAACGCGGCACAGGCGCTGTTGCACGGTGAAGAAACGGACGTGTACGCTGACGCTGGATATCAAGGCATCGAGAAACGTGAGTCAACTCGCGCGGTACGATGGCACGTTGCGATGCGCCCAGGCAAACGGAGGAAGCTGAACCTGAAAGACCCGCTCGATGCAATTTACGACCAGATTGAACGCTTGAAAGCCGGCATCCGCGCGAAGGTTGAGCATCCATTTCGGATTCTCAAGCGACAGTTTGGATACGTGAAGACGCGATACCGAGGCTTGGCAAAAAACACCGCGCAGATCACAACACTGTTCGCATTGGGTAATCTGTGGATGGTGCGCAAGTCAATGAAAAACCCTTAAACGATGCGGCATCAAAGATGCCCAGATCATGAATCGCCGCGGAGATGTCGACCAATCTCCCGTTTGCCGATGCTGATGGCCACTGGCCGACTGCAGCTAACAGGACTGAAGATCTGAAAACGCGTTATGCAGATGGTATGGACGCCTCCCCCCGGAAACGGGCCGTCGTGGAGATGGCGAAGCGAGTGTGGAAAGTAGAACTCGTGTTCGCCCGAATGTGCGAAAGTGAGAATGCTCGTTAACCGTTCTTC
>NZ_JBSIPA010000808.1:0-1395 GCF_053574605.1 Caballeronia sp. M23-90
TCCCAGCAAACCTGGGCAGCACGCAAAGCGCGCTGTCGTCGGCAATCACCCGCCTGTCGTCGGGCAAGCGCATCAACAGCGCCGCGGACGACGCAGCAGGACAAGCCATTGCGTCGCGCATGACGTCGCAGATCAACGGCCTGAACCAAGGTGTATCGAATGCGAACGACGGCGTTTCGATGACGCAAACGGCATCGAGCGGTCTGAGCCAGATCACGGACAACCTGCAACGTATTCGCCAATTGGCTGTGCAAGCTTCGAGCGGTTCGCTGTCGTCGACCGACCAGGCAGCGCTTCAGTCGGAAGTGACGCAGCGTATCAGTGAAATCAACCGCATTTCGTCGCAAACCACGTACAACGGCACGAACTTGCTGGACGGCTCGGCTGGCGTGAAGAGCTTCCAGGTTGGCGCGAACGTCGGCCAGTCGATCAACGTAGATCTGGGTGCATCGGCCAACGTGTCGGCACTGAAGCTTGGCGGCGGCGTTCCGCAGAAGGGCACGGCAGTTGGCAGTATCGACGGTCTGTCGCTGGCCGCTACTGGTGCTTATGTTGCTGGCACCACGGCTGCCCCCGCTGCTATCACCACAGTCAACGTCATTGCTGACGGCAAGGGTGGTTATTCTTATACTGACCAGAACAACAAAGCGCTGGGCGACGGCACCGGTAACGAAGTTATTCCGGCATCTGATGGCGGCAACGGTACGGCAAAGTACAGCTTCGTAGCGGCGAACGTCATTACGGCTGGTTCCACCGGCACGCCGAGCACGCTGGCCGCGTCTTACGTGACAGCGAGCGGTGCCGCCGCGACCACTCAGCAAACCAGCGAACTCGCTTCATTCGACGCCAATGCCGCACCGCCGCAAGTGTCGGCAATCGACATCAGCACGACGAACGGCGCATCGAGCGCTATTGAATCGATCGACAATGCGCTGAACACCGTCAACGCACTGCAATCGCAACTGGGCGCTGTCCAGAACCGTTTCAGCTCGGTAGCCACGACGCAGCAAGCACAATCGACGGACTTGTCGTCGGCTCAATCGCAAATCACCGACGCGAACTTCGCACAGGAAACCGCGAACCTGAGCAAGGCGCAAGTGCTGCAGCAAGCAGGTATCTCGGTGCTGGCACAGGCCAACTCGCTGCCGCAACAAGTACTGAAGCTCCTCGGCTAAGCAGTTTGGCCGATGCAGTAATCGGCGCGCACCGCTTACAATGCGCGCCGGGTGAAACACCCGCATCACAGCGGTAGTGGCAGCAAAAAGAAGCAAAAAAACCGCTGGGAGGCTTGCCTCCCAGTTCGCGTTTCCGGAATTTATCGAGCGTTTTCCGGCCCACGCACGAACGGAGCAATGCATGAGCACGATATCTACATCGTCAACCGGTTCAACCGTT
>NZ_JBSIPA010000809.1:0-1391 GCF_053574605.1 Caballeronia sp. M23-90
TCGGCCGACCAGCGCCGCGTAGCTCAGCGCGGTGGCAAGGAGCGCACCGGCCCACGCCTCGAAGGAGAGCGCGAGAAGCTGGTGAACGACCGTCTTATAGTTGACCGCGTGCGACAAGTGCTGGAAAACCACCAGCAGCAGCGCGCACACGACGAGCGCAAGGACCGGGGCGGTGAAACGCTGCAACCGCCACGACCGTGTTAAACGGAGCAGCGATTCCGGCTGAAGAACTGAACGAACGACATTTCTGCGAGACATGCGAATTACCGGACTTGCTCCAACGCTTTCCAGCCTTGCGGCCATGTAGCGTTCTTGTTGGTTCTTGGTTCTGATCGGCTGCGCGCCGGACCGTTGTCGCTCTTCCCCGCGCTCCCAGGTTTCATAAACCTGAACGGAACGTTACGGTTAGCAACGCCTGTATATCGGCGATGGTTGACTGGACTTAAGAAAAGTCGGCGATTCTATGCTTTTTATCCGCGGCGGGTTCCGTTATCGCGCGGTAAGCGCGGTTTGCCAAGCAGTTTGCCCAGCGGTTTCCGGCGCTTTCCGGGCGCTTTCTTTACGAGGAATCGGCCGAGCGGGTAGCATCTTGGCTCCAGTGCACGCCCCGGCGGTGCATCTATCATCGATAAAAAAGGTTCTACCGAATGAAAACGCCACGCCTTGCTGCCGCTCTTGCCTTGACCGTTACCGCCGCTGTGACGGCGCTCGCCCTGGGCGGCTGCGTGACGCAATACGATTCGCTCGTGAAGACCGTGCCGGTGGGTTCCGGGACGTCGCATCTCGCCGTGCTGCCATTCGCCGCATGCGTGAAGGCACATTGGGCCGCGCGGCCGCTTAAGACGGGCGAATACACGCCCAATGCCGACGGCGACGTCATCACCGTGCATGGCGCCAAAGGCGAGACCCTGCTGCTGATCGACGCAGAACCCTCGGCGAACGGCACGGGCTATACGATTTACGGCGATATCGTGGGCGCAGCGGTGTACGTGGCCGATGCCCACAAGTGCGACTGACCGGCCCTCGCGCTCAGCTCGCGCCGCCCTTCATATCGACATAAGCCTGGTGCGTGCCGACGATCCGTCCGATCAGGTACCCGTCAGACGCGCACGCATTCACGCGCTGGTCGCCGTTCCAGACAATCTTGTATTGCTCGTCCTGCAGACGGATGCCAGCAGGATCGAACTGGGCTTTCGGCGGCGTCGCGGGTTTGCCCGAGTCGCGCAGTTGCTCCATGAGCAGGCGGTTCCATGTGTACGCGTAGCCATACTCGACGCCATCGGCAAACGCGTCGAGATCGCAGACCTGCTTGGGCGGCGTGATCGAAACCTCGGTCTTGTAACCGCTGGGGCCGCCGACATCGATGCGTTGGACGCCCGGCGCGCCCGACA
>NZ_JBSIPA010000080.1:0-19112 GCF_053574605.1 Caballeronia sp. M23-90
TGGGCTGCTGCGCGTGGGCGGAGATTGCAGGGTGGCCAGGATGAGGTTGCCGGTGCGCCGTGCCTCGACGGTTATCTCAGCGTGGTTGAGCACGAGGGCGAATGCACCTTCGCCATGCCTCAGTGCCAGCGCCGCGCCGAGGGCGATGGTTGCATGTCCGCAGAACGGCACTTCTGATGCCGGTGAAAAGTAGCGAACCCGCCAGCTACTGCCAGCCTCAGCGGCAAAGACCGTCTCGGAGAATCCAACTTCCGCTGCGATTCGCTGCATTTCGGTACTCGTCGGAAGTTCATCGGAAATGACGACGCCTGCGGGATTCCCCCCGGCGTCCCCGTCTGAGAATGCAGCAATCTTGAGGACATTCATTCGTTGTTCCCTGTTTCCTGATGTGTCAAGCGAGACAGCATGCCGTAAGCGCGTCCGCCGAGCGAGCGCAGCAACATTGCATTTGCTCCGAGCACGACGGCCTGACCTTCGATCAACGCTACCCGAGGGTCGCGCGGTACGACGCCTTTGGAGGAAAGCCGATCCACGTCCATGTTGAGGCCATGGAAGAACACGTCAAAGGTGTGTTCCCAAGCCTTCTTTAAAGCGGCGTCTCCGTGCGCTTAGCGCAAGCAATCGCAGGCGGCAAATTCTGTGATCATCGTCGTATCCATCCGAGCCAATAAGCCGCCGTAGCAGCAAGCAACCGCCCCATCTTCAATGACTATCGTACCTCCGCGCAGCAAAAGCCAACGCCTTCCATATGGAGGCACTCACCGATCAGCATGCGTACGGTCGCTCACTCGCGCAGCGACGCTTGGACGGCGCAAAAAACGTATTCAGGCGTGCGGCAATCCCAGGCAGAAGGCCATTCGCAGTAGAGGTCTGGCAAATCTATATGGTTTGCCGGCCAATGTTAATATCCAATTCAAAATTGGACCTACGAACGGAACCCGACATGGCGGTGACTGCAACGCTGGACAATCTTGGTTTCCAGCCCAATCCCGACGCTTCCGAGCCACACTACGTTCAATTGACTGTGGCCCTCGCTGACGCAATCCGTACCGGCCGCATCTGAGTGGGGTCGCAATTGCCATCAGACCGCTCTTACGCCGGGCAACTGGGCGTCAGCCGTACCACCGTCACTGCCGCCTATCAAGAGTTGAAGGCCTGGGGCCTGGTACGGGGGGATGTGGCACGAGGGGCAATCGTGGTCACCGACGACCCCGATCGAGCGTCCACTGACCGTTCTGCAACGACACAGAAACCCGGCTGCAGGCGATTCGGCGTTCGCCCCGGTGTAGTGCCTTGGCCGGACAACAACCGATTATCGACCTCGAGCGCTTTCAACCCTGGTCAGCGCGCGGCACCGTCATGGACCCTTCGATCTGCCCGTGCCGTCGAAAGAGTGATTCCGGGCGCATGCCTGTTTTGCATCAAGGCCAACCGCCACATCAGTGCGGCCGCGATCGATACAGCCACTGCAGTCCACAATGCAGCGCGCATGCCGGCCTCGAACGGATGAAGCGTCGCAATCAGTGTCCCGAAGATGGCAACGCCCAATGCAGCCCCGGTCTGCCGCGCTGAATTGAGGACGGCAGCAGCGACGCCTGCTCGATGTTTCTCCACGGTTCCCATGGCCGGAGCCGTCGCTGCCGGCGAGACGAAGCCGGAGGCCAGGCCGATCGCCAGCAGCGGAGCAACGGCAAGCCAATAAGGTGACGAATGGCTGGCTGAGAGCATGCCAAGAGCGCCCATGGCGTAGAAGCCGAACGCCGCACACATCGACCAACGTGCCCCACAGAGCCTCACGATGCGATTGGAGACCAAGCTTCCCACCGCGACCATCGCCGTCATCGGCAGCAATGCGAGCCCGGTCCCCAATGGGGCATAGCCGCGAGCCTGCTGATAGTAAAGGCTGGTGACAAAGAGCAGGCCATAGAACACGAAAGCCGAGGCCATGGAAACACAGGTCGATCCGGTGAAGACACCGCTTTTGAAAAACGAAAGCGGCAGCATCGGATGCGAGTTTCGTGCCTCGGCCGCAAGAAACGTCGCCCCGGCTAAAATCGTGACGACGATGCCCGCCATGATCAACGGTGAGTGCCACCCGAGCGTCTTGCCTTCGATAAGCACCCCGATGAGCGCGCCAAGCGCGACGATCGCAGTCACTTGTCCGAGAGGATCGAAACGGCCGACCTCGGCTGGCCTTTCGTCACTCGCAATGTGCCATGTCATCCATAAGCCGACTAATCCGATCGGTACATTCACGTAGAAGATGCTGCGCCAATCGAACAGACGGATCAGAACACCGCCGATCAGAGGGCCAGCCGCCATCGCAACCCCGCCGCAACCGACCCATATTCCGACTGCGCGTGCCCGCTGCTCCGGATCGGGACAGGCATGGTTGATGAGCTTCAGCGAGCACGGCACCAGCATGGCTGCGCCCACTCCCTGCAGGACACGGGCGGCAATGAGACTCGGCAAACCCGGCGCTAACCCGCAGATCGACGAGGCGAGCGTAAACATCACCAGGCCGGCAAAGTAGACGTTTCGCGCCCCCCAGCGATCGCCAAACGTGCCACCCGTCAGCAGCATGCTGGCGAATGCCAACGTATAGGCGTTCATTACCCATTGCAGACCCGCGATCTGGGTCGCCATCGACGCTGAAATGCGATCCAGGGCGACATTGACGATCGACGTGTCCAGAAGGACGACAACGTAGCTGACGCTGGTTGCCGCCAGAACCCAACGTTGGAGAGCGCCGTTACTCTCCGAATCCGGCGCGTTCACGTGGCGGGCTCGTCGAGGGCGGCAACGAGCGCCTTGAAACCGACCCAGCCCCAATAGACCCGATGATGGGCGATCAGCCCGTGGGTGATGTCCATCACCTCGACAAGATCGACCTGATCGCCTTGGGGCGTATTGCGTGGATACTCCCAGGTGAGTTGCCGGCCATTGGAGAAGAACGTTCCCGTTCGATACCAGCGACCCAGATCGTTCTGCAACTTATTCAGGCCGGCCTCGAAAAATGCCCCGATCTCGGATTTTCCCTTCAGGATGCCCTGGGCTTTGTCTTTCAGGGTCGCCAGGATCAGAGGGGTTTCAAGGATCGCGTCTTCGGCGTAGAGCGCCATCAGACCGTCGAGGTCGCGCCCGAGAATCGTTTCGTGCCAGCGTTCGTAGACGTGGAGGATTTCGGCATCGTAGCTTTCGGTCATTGTTGACTCCCATCGTGAGCATGATCGAAAGTCTACGGTGGGTTCGATGCAAGATGTTTCGACACGTATCGAAACATGCGAGCAGCGTCGGTGCTATCTTGACCGGACATCCATGGAGTTCGCCGATGAACCCGCAACCGAATATCGCTTCCGCCGCCTTCTTGATCGCCGATCCGGCCCGTGCTGCCATGCTCATGAGCCTGCTCGACGGACGTGCCCGGCCTGCCGGCGAGCTGGCCTTTGCCGCCGGCGTAACACCACAGACCGCCAGTTCGCATTTGGGAAAGCTTCTTGCGGGCGGCCTGCTGGTAGTCGAAACGGAGGGCCGGCACCGCTATTACCGGTTGGGCGGCTCTCACGTCGCCTCAGTGCTGGAAAATCTCGCCTCTATCGGCGTGACAGAAGTCATGCGACGCAAGCCCCCAAGTAAGGAAGCGCAAAGGCTTCAGTTCGCGCGCTGCTGCTACGATCACTTGGCGGGGCGCATTGGTGTCGCTATCACTCACGGCCTGCTAGCACGCGGCTTCCTGATTGCTTCGGCAGACAAGCGATACGACATGACGCCAGATGGCATCGAATGGTTTTTCCGCATGGGTCTGGATGTGACGAAACTCAAGCCGAACCGCCGCGGCCTTGCGCGCCAGTGCCTCGACTGGACCGAGCGGGAGCATCACCTCGCCGGCCCGCTGGGTGCGCAATTCATGAGTTTGCTATGTTCCAGTGGCTGGCTGCGGCGCTCTGAATCATCGCGTGCCGTTCAGGTTACGTCGAAAGGATCGAGCGGCCTTAGAGAACAGCTCGGCGTTGATACGGGCTCGCTTGCAATTGCTGCCTGACGTCTGGAAGCACAACCAAGCGAACGGCTGTAACTACCTCACACCGGTCCTGCAATACCCGGAGGCTTAGATGCAGTCCCGGTTCTCATTCCGGCGCATTTTTTCCGCCAGAAACAACCGCATATCGATCAAGTCGAAACGCAATAGTCTGCCTTCGGCTTTGTCTAAGTCTGCCATCGGAAATGCCCGATTGTGAAGAGCATGAATGGCACTTAGGATACTTCACGCAAGACCACTCTTTAGTTAGGTAATCGCGCAAGAAAGACGGACACAGGCCAACGCTTTGGTCAAAGCCGCTTCTTGCGTATCTGATCGCGCCCGTAACCTTGGCAGTGTCATCGGACCAACCAAACTCTGTTCACGCGAAATATTCCAAGCCAAGGAATCAAATGAATGATTACTTTTCGCCGACCGTCCTGATCATCGCATTGACCTTTTTTATCGCCGGCGGCGTCAAGGGGGTGACAGGAATGGGATTGCCTACCGTGGCCATGGGTATCCTCGGCGTGGTCATGTCGCCCGTCAGCGCCGCGTCGCTTTTGATCATCCCGTCTTTCGTTACCAATTTCTGGCAGCTCTTCACAGGGCCGGACTTCGTTTCGCTAATCAAAAGGTTGTGGCTCATGATGCTTGGCATAGTGGTCGGCACCATCGCCGGATCATCGCTTCTGACGAGCGCCAGCACTAGATGGACAGGCGTTGGACTGGGCGCCGCCCTGGTGTTCTACGCCGTACACAGTCTCTTGGCAAAACCATTGTCGGTGCCGGCGCGTACGGAGCGCTGGTTATCGCCAGTCATTGGGCTGATGACAGGCGTGATCACCGGAGGAACGGGAGTATTTGTCATTCCCGCTGTCCCTTATCTCCAGGCACTCGGCTTCAGTAAGGACGACCTGATTCAGGCACTGGGACTATCTTTCACGATCTCGACCATAGCGCTTACCGCGGGACTGGCCCGCGGCGGAGCATTCCATCCTGGAAATATTGCGCTGTCCACAGTTGCTGTCGTCCCGGCGCTGCTAGGCATGTGGGGCGGGACCGCAATTCGCAAGCATATAAGTATCACCACCTTCCGCCGCTGGTTCCTGATCCTCCTCGTCGTCCTCGGCCTTGAACTCGTTGTTCGGCCCTTTTTCTGATGTCGACGATGCTGCACGGCCAGGTAGACAGCTGACGCAGACCAAGCCCCCGTCCCATCAGCGGAGTCCGCACCTTTATGCAGCGATATGACGGGCTTGCCGCGAGGGGAACGATCGAGCGTGATTCCGCGCAAGCCCGGATTGTGGCCGCGCTCGATGCGCTTGCTCGTCAGCTAGGCGGGCACCAAATGAAGCATTCGCGCTTTGGTCGGTTTCGCGCTGTCACCGTGTAGCAGCCACCGAAACTCCCGTCAGCGCACGGTCGCCACGGTATGAAATGCCTGCAGGTCCGCCACCTTCCGGTCCGGGCGAATCCAGAGTGTCATGATCGCGCCCACCAGAAGAAAACCAATCGCGCCGGCAAAGGGCAAGGTCCAGCTTCCGGTGCTGTCGATGATCGCCCCGAACACGATCGGCGAAATGATGGTCGCAATCGCCGCGCCAAAATTAAGCATGCCGCTCGCAGTGCCCGCTTCTCGCGGTGCAACGTCCATTGGAACAGCCCAGATCGGACCGATCGTCAATTCGAGGAAAAAGAATGCTGCGCTCAGGCACAGCGTGATCGTCATGACATTGTGGCTGATTAGGACCGGCACGAAGAACGCAAGGCCGCCAAGCAGGCTGACCGCAATCACGCCCTGCCGAGCCAGCGTGATGCGGCCAGTGCGCTTGAGAATGAAGTCGCTGATCAGTCCGCCCGATACATCGCCCAGCACGCCGGCCAGAAACACGCCCGATGAATAGATGGCCGAGCTCTTGATGTCGAGGTGCTGCGACTGCATGAAGAAAATCGGCATCCAGCTGAAAAACAGCGTGTTTGACCAGACCATGCAGAAGTAGACGGCAATGGTCGGCCGCATGCGCTTGAGGATCGCCCACCAGGAAGAGGGCCGGCCGAGATTCGTTGAAAATCCGCCGCATCTCTGCTGCGCGATTTATTTTTCAATTGAAATCTCTTTTCAGTGAGTGATCGCTGCAGTGCTGAATCAACAAACCCGTACGCGGGCATCAGTCCTGTCACATGCAGATAACCACAGTCAGCAGGGATCCGCGAGTTCGGCCGGGAATCGACCTACTTGCTTTGGAAGTGCCTGCTAGTTCGGGTCATGGGTTTCGCGTGTCGCTGTAAATTTAAAGCAGAATCGCGTCGCTTAAGCCTTTTCGTGTTGTCCGAGCAGCCACTGCCGAAAAATCTGCAACGATTTCATTTGCGCTGAAACCTTCGGATATACGAGGTAGTAACCTTTGGGGTAGCACCAGATCTGGTCCGACATGCGTTCCAGTTTTTCCGCCGAGACCAAATCGTCGGCCATATATGACGGTAAAAGCGCGACCCCCATTCCGGCGACTGCGGCGTTCAGTGCCATCGACATGACCTCATACCTCGGACCATCCCGACCTGCAGCGCCGGCTATGCCTTCACGCTCGAACCACCCTTCCCACGCTTCTGGAAGCGTCAGATGCTGGATCAGTGCTGACTTTGGCGTCCGCGCATCGACCCTTTCACCGTGCATCGCGATCCACGAAGGTGCCGCATACGGCGACAACTGCAACGGCACCACGAAGTCGTTATGCAGCCCCTGTCGCTGGCCATCGCCGAATTCCAGCGACGCATCCACGGTCGTCGCTCCAAAATCGACAGCGCCCACGCGCGTCCTCAAATTCAGCGTGATTTCACCATGCTCACGCGTAAATTCAGGCAGTCGAGGAATGAGCCAATAATTTCCCACCGATGACCCCACGGACAGCGACAACGAGCCGCCGCGTCCCTTGAGCGCCATCACGTTCACGGTGGCTCGTTCGAGTCGCTGTAGCAGCGGTGCAATCTCAGCGAGGTACTCACGCCCGGCGTCAGTGAGCGCCATGGCGTCGCGGCGTCCGACAAACAGTGGTACGCCCAAGCGTTCCTCCAGTGTTTGAATCTGTCGGCTTATTGCGCCTTGGGTCAGGTGTAGTTCCTTCGCCGCAGCAGTGAAAGACCGCAGCCGCGCGCTTGCCTCGAAGCAAAGCAGCGACTGCGTCGAAGGTGCATGAAACATGATTATCCATGAAGAAAAAGCAGGAATGTTGCGAGCTTTTTCGCGTCCGTTCGGTGAAGCTCGCGGCGTTGCATGAGGTTTCCTCATGTTAACCGGAGGAAAAGTGGTTTGCCAATCAAAATTGGTGAATCGATGATGCTCGCAAGATGCTTTACCGAACTAATTTGGATACTTGAATGTTTGATCTCGTTATAGAAGGCGGAACAGTTATCGATGGCACGGGAGACGCTCGGAGGCGGTGCGACGTCGGCATTCGTGCCGGTGAGATTGTCCAACTTGGCGACCTCAGTGGACTCCTTGCCGACAAACGTTACGACGCGACCGGGCGCATCGTTGCGCCTGGTTTTATCGATGTGCACACCCACGACGACCGCCTGCTGCTTGATGTGGCCGACGGCCCACATCCAAAGCTATCACAAGGAGTGACGACGGTTATCACGGGAAATTGCGGCATCAGTCTCGCCCCGCTCTTATCTCAAAAGCCGCCGCCACCGTTGGATCTTTTAGGCAACGACGCATGGCGTTTTGAACGTTTCAGCGACTACCTGGATGAATTGGAACGCGCTCGGCCGGCGCTGAATGCCGCGTGCCTGGTCGGACATTCCACGTTGCGCGTTCGTCAAATGAGCCGCCTGGATCGCGAAGCCACTCATGATGAAGCCGTGCGCATGTCGAAAGATTTGGAGGATGCGCTCACGGCGGGCGCAATCGGCATGTCGACTGGGCTTTACTATCCGCCCGCTCGACACGCAACGGCCGCCGAAGTCATTGCTGTAGGTGCTCCACTGACTCATGCAGCCGGTATCGTGACGATGCACTTACGCGACGAAGGCGATGCGATCGACGATGCCATGCGCGAAGCAATGCATATCGGCCGTGCATTGAACATCGATACCGTGCTCTCGCATCACAAGCTCGTGGGTCGTGATAACCACGGCCGCTCAGCTCAAACGCTCGCCATGATCGAGCAAGCGTCCCGGCATCAACCCGTTTGCTTTGACTGTTATCCGTACAACGCGTCGTCAACCATGTTGTTGGCTTCTCGCGTGCGACAGTCGGATGAGGTACTCGTGACGTGGTCGAAAGCAGACCCGACCGCGGCCGGGCAATCCCTGTTCAAGCTTGCGAAAGCCCGAGGCACTGATCCCGAATCCTTGGCAGACGCTTTGTCTCCTGCGGGAGCGGTGTACTTCGCGATGAGCGATGAGGACGTAGAGCGCATTCTCTCGCACCCGATGGCGATGGTAGGTTCAGACGGCTTAGCGCACGACCAGAGCCCGCATCCACGCCTATGGGGCACGTTTCCGCGTGTGCTTGGCCACTACGTGCGTACCCGGCGCCTGTTTTCCCTTGAGACGGCGATCTACAAGATGACCGGGCTGAGCGCGCGCCGCTTTGGCTTGAAGGGCCGCGGACTGATCGCTAAAGGGCATTACGCTGATCTCGTCGTGTTCGACGAAAGTCGCATCGAAGACCGCGCGTCTTTTGAGCATCCGACGCAAGTGAGCGTGGGGATCGACGTCGTGTTCGTCAACGGGCAGCTTGCTTGCGAAAACGGAATATCGATGGACATGCATGCCGGCCAGGTTATCCGGCGACGCGACGCCTAGATCAACGTTCGATCAGGTTTTTTTAAACGGCGCAATCATTCTCCCTCGCGAGACCAGGCCCATGAACCATCCAATTGAACAAAACGCGATGCCCTCTTCGTCAGCGACTGATTTCGACTCAACAAAAATCACGAATTACTCTGGCAAGAGAAAAGCGTTCGTGCTCGTAATGCTTCTGATTTCGTGGATATTGGCCAATGCCGATCGCATGGCAATGAGCATCTCGATTGTCCCTATCTCAAAGGATTTCGACCTCG
This sequence comes from Caballeronia sp. M23-90, assembly GCF_053574605.1. NCBI lineage: Bacteria > Pseudomonadati > Pseudomonadota > Betaproteobacteria > Burkholderiales > Burkholderiaceae > Caballeronia > Caballeronia sp. M23-90. The sequence goes on from NZ_JBSIPA010000080.1 coordinate 9,088, forward strand.
ATGCTCAGTCTGCGGGTTTGCTGTTGAGTGCGTTCTACGTGAGCTATTCGCTCATGCAATTGATCGCGGGGCAACTTAGTGACCGCTTCGGATCAAGAACGGTTCTTGTTTTTTCTGTTGCTTGCTGGTCGGTCTTCACAGGACTCACGGGTTTTGCCGCAACGTTCGCCTCCCTCATAGTGATCCGAGTTTTGTTCGGCATCGGAGAAGGCGGGTTTGTACCAGCCAGTACAGTGACGGTTGCCGAAGCATTTCCGCGTGGCGAACGGGCTCGGGCGAAATCGCTCGTTATCGGCGCTTCGTTCCTTGGCAGCGCAGTCGGATCCAGCGCAATCGCCGCATTGGTTCATATCCATGGCTGGCGTTACGCGTATCACGTGTTTGGTCTTGTGGGGATTGTCGTCGCGGTTGTGCTCTGGTTGGCCATCAAACGTGCGCCGCCTCGTCAGAAAATCGCTGGCAAGCTTGCATTCCGCACGGTATTCCGCTCGCGGATGCTTCGAAAGACGATGTTGATCTTCTTCTTCAGCAACGTCGTCTATGTAGCGTTGATCTCGTGGATGCCTTCGTTCCTGGTCAAAACTCGTCACATTGATATCTTGCACGCCGGCCTCGCGTCTGCCGGACCATACGTGGTCGCGTTCGTCTGCCTGAACATCGTTGGTTGGATGCTGGACAAGGTAGGCCAAGGACGCGAGCGACTCTTCATGATGTGCGGCGCATGCGCGGTTGTGGTCTTTTTTGCACTAATGGCCTTCGCCGATTCGTTGCCTTCGCTACTTGTTCTGTGGACACTGTGCCTTGTGGGCTACACCGTCATTTACGGAACTGTCTTTGCGATTCCGCTCAAGCACATGCCAGACGAGTCGGTTGGATCGGCTGCCGGCCTTATCAACTTTGGTGGCCAGGTTGCCGCCGCCATCGCGCCGGCCCTAGTGGGCATGCTGGTCGATCTGAGGCCAGGCTCGTATGTATGGGCATATTCCGCGCTTCTTGTTTCCGGATTGGCCGCGCTCCTTGTATCGCTCATGTGGCGCGCGGAGCCAGCGGCTCATTAAGTCATGAAAGCGAGGTCCGGCATGAATCCAAAAACGCTCGGTGTGGCGAGCAGCTCGAGCGGTTCGCGGAGCCTTGACTTGATGTCATGTCTCCTGGACAACCCGATTGTACGAGAGAACAGTGACGATTTCCGATTTGTCACGGAGCAGAGTCTCTTTCTTGATGTTTCGAGGCAGGCATCTTCTGTTGCCGAGGTCGCGGCCCAGAAGTTTCGCCTACTAAAGGTGTGTCAATCGCTCGAAGCGCGAAGCGTCGACAGAATTTTAATTCCTGATTTCGAGGCTTATACGTTCCTCGATCAGTTGACGTCGGAACTTGATGTGCCGGTCATTGACATGATGGTTGCCATCCGCGAACACCTCGCGACAGTCGCCGCGCCGGGAGATTCAATCGGCATTGCGACGTCAGATTGCGTTCGTCAATCGGAATTGTTTGAGAGATATCTGTCCGACACATATCGCGTCATACATTCTTCATTTGGCGCGCGGCAGAAATCAGGCGGATCTGGCACTGCGAAAAGCGCGTTGACGTTCAGCGATGAAGTCTGCGCTGAATTTAAGCGACAAGGTGCTTCGATCATCGTTGCGACCTTCTCTGAACTTGTGGCAGCCGGCTCCGGATCCACTCAAGGAGTTGAGGTCGTGGACGTTCACCGGGTCTACGCGGACTTCGCGATCCGCTTCTGTGACGACCAAAGGAAGGTGCGTTTCAAACTAGGAATCGTCGGTGGTATCGGCCCTGCTGCCACCGTCGATTTCATGGACAAGGTCGTACGCAACACGGTCGCACGCAGAGACCAGGATCACATCAAAATGCTTGTCGAACATAACCCTCAGATTCCGGATCGAACTGCGCATCTTTTGCATCAAGCAGAAGACCCGACGCTCGCGCTGTACGCAACCTGCGTGCGGCTGGAGGCGGGTGGAGCAAGCGCCATTGCGCTGCCCTGCAACACCGCACACGCGTTTGTCGAAAGGATTCAGCCATACCTCGGCGTCCCGATCATCAACATGCTCAGAGAGACTGTTTCCTACATCGTCGATCGATTTGGTGCTGGATGCACAGTCGGACTTCTCGCGACGTCTGGAACCGTCGCAAGCCGCATCTATCATGACGTCTCGGAGCGTGAACTCGACGTTCTCACGCCCGAACCTGACTTCCAGGAAAAGGTTATGGCCGCGATCTACGGGCCTTGCGGTGTGAAAGCCGGCTTCACCGACGGGAAGTGCAGAGAAGACCTGATTGCTGCGATAAAGCATCTCAGCGACCGCGGCGCGGAGGTCATGATTCTCGGCTGCACCGAACTGCCATTGATCATCGGGCAAGCGGACGCTTTTGACGTTGGTGGAGTGTCAGTGACGATCGTCGATCCTACGAACGTCCTTGCACAACGCTGCGTTCTGATCGCTAACGCGCTTGGCAATTAGAAATAGTCAACGAACGCTGTTGGTGGTCTGACACATGACCGCTTCAAACCAAAGCACTCAAGGAACACATCGTGGCAGCACAGAAATTTCGCATCGAATCCGACCTGTTAGGCGAAAGGGAAGTCCCTCAGGAGGCTTATTACGGCGTTCATACACTACGGGCAAAAGAGAACTTCCAGATATCGGGGAGCACCGTGTCGTCATATCCAGAACTGATCGTTGCTCTTGCCGCCGTCAAGCAGGCGGCGGCCGAGGCGAACGCAAAACTCGGTCTGCTTTCGCCGGCCTTGTACGACTCGATTTCCGCTGCCTGCATCGAGATCAGAGACGGACGGCTGCACGACCAATTTGTCGTCGACATCATTCAAGGCGGTGCAGGAACATCGACGAACATGAATGCGAACGAAGTCATCTGCAATCGCGCGCTCGAGCTGATGGGCCACCAACGCGGCGAGTATGGCTTTCTTCATCCGAACGAGCACGTCAACCTCGCGCAAAGCACGAACGACGTTTATCCCACCGCGCTTCGCATCGCTACTCTCTTTGCGATCGAGCATCTGATCGAAGCAATGACGATACTTCATGCAGCGTTCGCCGCGAAAGCGCTCGAGTTCGCGGGCATGCTCAAACTTGGCCGGACGCAGTTGCAGGACGCAGTGCCGATGACCCTCGGCCAGGAGTTCTCGGCCTACGCGGTCATGGTGGAGGAAGACATGGCTCGCCTTGGCGAAGCGTCCGTGCTGATTCGTGAGATCAACCTGGGCGCGACTGCTATTGGCACTGGGATCACCGCCCATCCCGACTATGCGCAAAAGGCGCTAGTTGCGTTGAATCGCATCACGGGACTCGAACTTAGCACAGCGCCTAATCTCATCGAAGCGACCCAGGATTGCGGGGCCTTCGTGCAGATATCCGGCGTGCTCAAGCGGATTGCGGTCAAGCTCTCGAAAATCTGCAATGACCTCCGCCTGCTATCAAGCGGACCGCGCGCGGGATTCGGCGAAATCAATCTGCCGCCTATGCAGGCCGGCTCATCCATCATGCCCGGTAAAGTCAATCCGGTCATTCCGGAAGTCATGAATCAGATCGCATTTGAAGTATTTGGCAACGACATTACCGTGACATTCGCCGCCGAAGGCGGCCAGCTTCAATTGAACGCGTTCGAACCGATCATCGCGAGCAGCTTGTTTCGTAGTTTCAAACATCTTACTAACGGATGCACGACGCTTGCTGAGCGATGCATCAAGGGCATCACCGCGAATCCAGAGAAACTGCGTGAAACGCTCGATCGATCGCTTGCTCTCGCGACGGCGCTCAATCCGTACATCGGTTACAAGAACTCGACGTCTGTCGCAGCTGAAGCGCATGCACAGGGAACAACAATTCGTGAAGTCGTTTTGCGTCGAAGACTGCTTACCGAGGCGCAGCTCGACGAAGCGCTGCGGCCGGAAGCGTTGATCCAGCCACGCGTGTACGCGGGCCTGATCAGTCGGGCCGAATCGCCTGTGTCCGGCGATATAGTTCAGTAATCGCGCAGCGCCACCGCTTCGCGAACGCGGGTGTCGCCATGCACCGTCCATCGAGTCGAGGAGTAAGTGTTGTCGAACGCATAACGATGGCGGCCGTGCTGGCGGTACTGATAAGTTTGCCAATCTCGCGACCACGCCCTTGCGATACCCGCCATACCGATCGTCGAGGTAAAGGACCACTTGCCCTTCCACTCGGTTTGTAGAGGAGGCTTGAACATATTGGGCAGTGATTCAGGTCGTCGCTGGAATCGTGTCGTATTCGTCGGTAAGCCACGGGAACGTGCCGTCGGAGAGGTCCCAGAAATGATGATGGGCATCGAAGATGGGAAGGTCGAAGCCCAGTTCGTTGTGCGGCTGCGAGGTCATGAGGCGTTCCTTGTTTTCGGTTCCGTCAGACCGCTCGGGCGATACACCCGCGCGGCGGTATCGTGGAAAAATGCACGTTGCTCCGACGGCGGCCAGCCTCGTACGAGCTGTTTGAAGCCGCCGATAAGCATGTCGAGCGAACCAAAGAGTTCATCGACGGGAAAGTTACTGCCGAACATCAGGCGATCGGCACCGAAGGTCCGGTTGAGCGTGTGCAGCACCGGCTCGTTCGCTTCAACGCTCCACGGCTTGCCCGCCTGGCCAAGCCCGGACACCTTCACCACGACGTTGGGACAGTTCGCGAGTGCTTCGAGTGCGCTGCTCCAGCCCGCGAGCGTGGCGCTCGATCGGTCGCCCGGCACGCCGGCGTGATTCACGATCAGCAGCGTATCCGGGAAATCCCCGGCAAGCCTTGCAGCTTCGGCGAGTTGACGCCACGGCGCCTGCAGATCGAAATGCAGGCCGTGCCGCGCGAGCTGACTGTAACCGTCGCGCCATCTGGTATTGGACATCAGCGTGCGGCCCGATGCATCGGGGTCACCCGGCTTGTGGCGCACGCTGCGCACGAGCGCGAAGCGCGCCTGTCCGGCGAGCAGCGATTGAATGTTGTCGTGGTCGAGCCACGCCTGGGCGACCATCGCGTTCGGGCGGCCGGTTGTCGCAGCAAGCTGCGAGACATAGGCCGTCTCGCCGAGCGGATCGTCGGGCGTCCACTCAGCTTCGACATAGACGCTGCCGATGACATCGTGACCGGCGGCATCGCGCAGATAATCGGCCGGCAGATAGTCGTGCTTGATCCGCGAATAATCGCCGTAGCGATGCGGCACGAGCGTGTCGGGCGCAAGCCACGGGTAATGATTTGCGCCGAGGTCCCAGAAGTGCTGGTGCGCATCGATTATCGGACCGTCGTAAAGCGTATGCAGATGCGTGCTCATGCCTGCCCTCCCGGCGCTTTCTGACCAAAGTCGATCAGCAGCGACCCGATCAGATAGGTAAGCGCGGCCGCAGCAAAGAACAGGATGACCGCGTTGTAGCCGCCGGTCATGTCGACCAGCATGCCGACTGCAATCGGTACGATGATCGCACCGCCCGTTCCGGCGAAGTTCATCACGCCGCCGACCAGTCCGACCTGTTCCTGAGGCGCGAGCATGGCGGGAATCAACCAGTACAGCCCGCCCCAGAGATGGAAAAATACGCCTAACGCCAGGACGGCAACGGCGAGGCGGATATCATCGACGAACGGCAGCGCGAGCAGGCACACGAGCGACATGCCGCCGGACAGCCCGAACAGGATCTTGAACGCGGTGCCGCGCGCAAAGCGCTTTTGCAGCCAGTCGGCGGTCATGCCCGACAACACCTCTCCAATCGCGCCCGCGAGGAAGATCAGGAAAGTTGCAAAACCCATGCTGCGGATATCGAGCCCGCGTCCCACGGACAAATAGTTCGGCCCCCACGTGACGAGACCGAAAAATACCATCGCCCAGCCGATGCGCCCGACGACCATCGCGGCTATCGTGCCGCGCGAAAGCGGCGCTTTTCTCGCACGTGGCGTTTCCCCGGCGGCGACTTTCTGGGCGCGGATGTGCTCTTTTTCGATGGCGTCGATATGCGGATGTTGCTCGGGTGTATCGCGCAGCAACCGGTGCACGATCAGTCCCAGCCCCACCGTCACCACCCCGACGATGATGAACGCCGAGCGCCACGATCCCGACAGCGAGATCAGTGCGCTAATTGCAAGACCGCCGATGGCGGAGCCAAGTGGCGCGCCGCTGTCGATCAGCGTGACGCCTCGCGCGCGTTCGGCCGGCGGCAGCCACGACGCCGTGAGCTTGGTAGCAGCCGGCATGTAGGGCGCTTCGAACACGCCGAGCCCGATACGCGTCAACAGCAAGGTCACGCCGTTGACCGCGAAGCCGGCAAGACACTGAAAGCCGCCCCAAAGTGCGGCGGAGATGCCGATCATGCGGCGCGCGCCGTACCGGTCGGCGGCCCAACCGGCGGGAATCTGAAAGGTGCTGTAGGTACAGAAGAACGCCGAGAGAATCAGGCCCTGCATGGTCGCGCTGAGATGGAACTCATGCACGATGGAAGGCATGCCCACCGACAACGACATCCGGTCGATGCAGTTCACCGTGTACAGCACGAACAGCAGCAGGACCATGCGCCAGCGCGTGGTAGCGAGGAGCGTTCGGATCGAGTGCCGGGCGCCGGTTGCGTGTATGTCGGTCTGCATGTCTCTTCCTTGTTGATATGTGAACCGCGTTTTTTGCTACCGGTTCGCGCTGAAGGCCGTTCGCAATGCGGCGAGCGATTCGATGACCGTCCTTACAGCGACGGATTGCGCTGCCACGCGTCGTACAGCGCCGAGCCCTGCAGATCGAGCGCATCGAGCGGCACGAGGGTGCCCTTCGCAATATCCGCCATCAGGCGCTTGTTCGCCGCGAGATAGAACGGTGCGGCGTTGCCGGCCTTCGCCTGGTCGATCAGAAGCGCGTCGGCGCCATCGATCGTATGGTGATGGCCCCCCATGCTGAGCGTTTCTCCAGCCTTGAAATCGCGGCTCGTGCGCGCAACCATGCGGGCATGCGGCAACTGCTTGCTGCTGCCGGTCGGCCGGCCGGTCAGCACCGCGGAAAAGAGGCTTGCCGGCGTTTCGAGACCCATCAGGTGATACGGCAAGTAGATGCACGCATACCCGCCGTGCTTGTTGACCAGATGTCCTTTCTGGCGCAGCAGCTCCCAGGTTTCGTCGTCCTTGCACCGGACGATGACGAACACGCCGCCGCCGAAGCTGACGTCGTCGGGCCGGCGCAGACAGTTGAAGACATCGACCACGCCCGTGCGCTCCAGAATGCCGCCGTCTTCCTTCGGCACGAAGATGTCCGCAAGTTCGGTCAGGCGTGCGAGCGGATAGTTGAGCGCATCGGCGGCGGGAAGAAGGCCCGTGGAATTGGCGACCACGTTGAGCTCGCAGTAATCCGGCGTCGCGCTCTGGGGCAACATGGCGAGCGCCTTGCTGCGCGCCGCGAGCGTGGCGGGAATGTCGTCGCCCAGTGTCCAGCATGAAGCGAGCGACGCCGCGTGACGCTGGTCCAGATACCCGATGCTCTTTTCATCGCGATCGTAGATGAAGTCGTATTCGCTTGATTTTCCCGCTGCAACGACCTCGAAACCAAGCACGCGCGCCCAGGTGACGAGGCCAATCAGGTTGCTCGGCTGGTCGCCGTCAGGCGTCGTGTAGACCACGTTGTTTTCGAGCGCCAGCTGGTTCAGATACGGTCCTGCGACCGAATCGGTTTCCTTGGTCGCCATCGCGACATGCACGCCCCGTCTGAGCGCCGCTTGCGCAATCTTGATGCTGACTTCCGGCTGGCCGGTTGCTTCAACGACGATATCGAGCGCTATGTCATCAAGCAACGCATGGTCGCCCACCAGCGCAATGCGGCCGGCTTCGCGAGCAGCGCGGACATCGGCTGCGTTGTTGCAGACCTTCGCGGCGTCGGCACCAAAGCCAAGCGATGCCAGCGTAGCGAGCGTGCCGTCCAGGTCGAGGTCGCAGAGCGCCGCGATTTCGAGTGCAGGCAACGCACGGCATTGCACCAGCAGCGAACGGCCGAAACCGCCTTTCGGGCCGACCAGCGCCATGCGGATGGTCTTCGTGGCGAGATCGGCAAAGAGGTGTTCGTAGTTCATCGTGGGGCCTTGTGAGGTGTTGAAGGTAGTGGAATTAAAGTACTGCGCTGTCAGCCGACCACGGCGTTGAGCAGCATGATCATGGCGAGGGCAAGCAGTGACTGAAACGAGACCAGCAGCGTCCAGGTCTTGAGCGTGTCGCCAACACTCAGCCGGAAATACTCTTTGAACAGCCAGAAACCCGAGTCGTTGAGGTGCGACAACATTAGGCCGCCCGAGCTGACTGCAAGCACCAGCAGTTCGAGATTGACGCCGGGTGTCGCGGCCGCGATCGGCGCGACAATCCCGGCCGCTGTCGCGGTCGCGACCGTCGCGGAACCGATCGCTATGCGGATCAGCGCGGCAACACCCCAGCCAAGCAGCAGCGGAGAGACGGACCACTGCGCCGCACCGTGCGCGATGGCATCGCCCACATGGGTTGCGAGCAGCATTTCCTTGAGGCCGCCGCCCGCTCCGAGGATCAGGATCACAACGGCACCGGGCGCCACGCTCTTGCCGAGCAGCTTCTGGATCTGAGCCAGCGACAACCCGCTGCGCACACCTAGCGACCAGATGGCAAACAGCACGGCAATCAGCAACGAGACGATGGGGTCGCCGACCGTTTCCAGCATTTCGCGTGCGAACGTGCCGATGGGCGCGAAGCCTCGGCCGAAGGTCCGGATCATCATCAGTACGGGCGGCAGCAGGACCGTTGCCAGCACGAGGCCGAACGGAGGAACCGGACGCGCTTCCCTGCTGACGTCCGCAGCGGCGGCGCCGGGGTTGAACATGCCCTCTCCAGGCGTCACGGGCAGAAAGCGCATCGCAAAAGCGGTGAAGACCGGCCCGGAGAGAATCGCCATCGGCACCGCGATCACCAGCCCGTAAAAAATCGTGCGGCCGGCGTCGGCGTGAAGCGCCGCCAAAGCCAGCGTGGGCGACGGATGCGGTGGCAAGAGCCCGTGCGAGACATACAGGCCGGCGGCCATCGGAATGCCGATCGCGAGCAGCGGGCTCCTGGTGCGGTTGGCTATAGCGTAGACGAGCGGCACGAGCATCACGAAGCTGACATCGAAGAGATGAGGCAGACCGATCAGCAGCGACGCCGCGCAAATTGCCGCTGGAATCCAGCGTTTCGAGCCGAGGCCAATGAACGTATTTGCAATGCGGTCCGCGCCGCCCGACTCGAGCAGCAGGCCACCGAGCATGGTGCCGAGCCCCACCACGAGACCGACCGAACTCAATATGGAGCCGAAGCCCTTCTCGAAACTCCTGATTACAGCCGTCGGCGCCAGTCCCGCCGATACCCCCAGAAACGCCGATGCAAGAATGAGCGCCAGGAAGGGATGCAACTTGACGCGAGTGATGAGCAGGATCAGCAGGACGAGCGTGATGACGGGTGCGACCAGAGGGTGAAACATCGACTGCATTGAGGGTCCCGAGTCAGGCAAATCGCCGGTTTTTGAGATGATGGGTAGAGAGTAACTAAATTTTGGTATACCAAATAAGATGGTATTTACCCTATCATCGGTGATTGCCCGAGGAGCGATTTGAACTGTTTTAGGGCCGGTCTAATAAATTGTTAATGAACATATTCAATTACTTATATTATTTTTCTAAACGATTTTCTTATGAATAAACTGGTGTCATGTCCACTTCTAACTTGCGGATAGACCACGACGTGAAACATTCTCGTTATTTTGGTATACCACCTAAGTTACACCAAACACGATGCGTTTTCGTCCACTCCGTGATTCCGGAAACGTCCCGCTGCTAAGATGACGGCTGGTTGCTCGCATGCTCGACGCTTTGCATTCAGGTACAACATGACGCTGGAACAGGAAGACGAAAACGACATCCCCGCGGGCATCGACCCGGTCGACGAACTGCTCTCCCAGCAGATCGCGCAGCGCCTGCGCACGTTGATTGCCACGGACGAACTCAAGCCGGGCGAGCGCCTGCGCGAGCGCAA
>NZ_JBSIPA010000810.1:0-1379 GCF_053574605.1 Caballeronia sp. M23-90
TCCTTGCCGCTGCGGGCGCATCACCGACAGCGCTGGGGGCGTGCGGGTATCGGCGAGAACGCGCTGTTCTATTTCGCTGCGCAACGCGGCGTGCTGATCGGCCGATATCAGTCCTGCCAGCCGGTCGTGAGTGGCATCGGCGAGTTCGCGGCGATGCAGAGATACGTTCAGCGCGCGGTTTCTGTATGCATCCGCGGCGGGTTCGCGCTGCATCAGCGGCACGACCGCGCACAAGATCGCGGCGATCAGCATGGCGGCCGCGACGATCCAGAAAGTGATCACAACCGGCCTCCCAGAAGACGTCGTGCGCGTCTGCGCTCGAGGTCGGTGAGTGCGGGCAGTTGCGTTCTCCGGCGACCTGACACCACAAAAACTAGTGCTGCGAACCCAAGCACGAGCAAAACGAAAGGCCCGAGCCAGAGTGCCCAAGTCAGCGTCTTGAACGGCGGATCGTAGAGCACGAAGTCGCCGTAACGCGTCACCATGTAATCGCTGATTTGTGTGTCGGTGGCGCCCTGCTCGACTTGCTCGCGGATAATCGCGCGAAGATCCGCTGCGAGATCGGCGGTCGAATCCGCGATGGTTTCATTCTGGCAGACGAGGCATCGAAAATTCGATTCCAGCCGGTAAGCACGCGCTTTTACTTCCAGGGTCGCGCTTGCGTTCGGCACGACTTCCGCAGCATGGGCCCAGCTTCGTGTGAGGCATCCGAACACCAACAACAGGGTCGCGAGCTTATTCATCGCAGTCCTCGCTTTGCAGCATTCGAACGAGCGGGAGGATTTGCGTATCGAGCGCGGCCTGCGTGAGCGGCCCCGAGCGCTTGAAACGGATCACGCCCTGCCGGTCGATCACGAAAGTTTCGGGCACGCCGTACACGCCATAGTCGATACCCGTCTGCCCCGAGCGATCCACCACGGTTGCAATATACGGATTGCCCGCCTGCCGCAGCCATTGTCGCGCAGCTTCAGGCTCGTCCTTGTAGTCGAGGCCATAAATGGGCACGACGTTCTTGCCCGCGAGCGAGATCAGCAGCGCGTGTTCATCGCGACAGGATTCGCACCACGACGCCCATACGTTCATGATCCACACGTCGCCGCGCAAGGTATCGGGCGAGAGGTTCCTGCCGGGATTGTCCAGACGCGGAAGATCGAACGAAGGCGCGCTCTTGCCGATCAACGCCGACGGCAACCGTCGCGGATCGTTCGATAACGATGCCGCCAGCACCGCGCTCAAACCCGCGAAAAAGATAAGCGGCAGCAAAAACCGTTTCACTTGGCGCGTCTCCCCGGCATGCGCTGCTGCAAGATCGCGGACTGTGCCTGAAGGCGGCTGCGTGCGATCTCCGCGGAAGTTGAGGACGCTTCGCGCCGCGCCCA
>NZ_JBSIPA010000811.1:0-1363 GCF_053574605.1 Caballeronia sp. M23-90
TGGTCGTGATCGGTCAGCGACCACAGCGTCACGCCACCTGCGTGCGCACGCGCGGCAACCTCGGCTGGAGCGAGCTGGCCATCGGAAACGGTGGAATGGCAATGCAGGTCGGCGTTCATCGTTGGAACTCGGGGAGTCATCTGTTCATTCTACTGCAACGCGTCAAAGCGGATCACGCGCAAAACGCTTCGATCAGCGCCGCGACGCGCTCCGGCTGATCGTGGTGCAGCATGTGGCCGGCGTTATCGATGAGTTCCTCGCGCCAATCCGGGAATGCGGTGAAACGCTGCTTGAATTCATCGATGGGAACGTCCGCCGCGATCGCAGCCAAAGTCGGCGACCCGACGGCTTCCACGTGCAAGACCTTCGCCTCGACCATCGACCAGACGGCCATCACCTCTTCCAGCCGGTACAACACCGGTCCACGAAGCTTGTGGGCGGGATCGGCGAGCAAATGGAGGCGGCCTTCGCCGTCCGGCTTCGACCAGTGGGCGGCCAGGAAACGCGCCTTCGCGAGCGGCAAGCGCGGGTTCGTGCGGATCAGGCGCTGGGCGACATCGTCGAAAGTGGCGTAGGTGTTGAGCGTCGGCGGCGCCCGAAGGTCGTCCAGCCATTGCGTGAGGCGTGCCGGCGCGCGCCCGGGTTGCATCGCGGCCATCCCGAACCCTTCCAGATCGACCACGCAGCGCACTCGCTCCGGCCGCACGCCCGCGTAAAGGCAGACGACGTTCGCGCCCATGCTGTGGCCGACCAGGTTCACCGCCTCGCGTGGCGGTGTGTAGTGGTCGATCAGTGCATCGAGATCGGCGAGATAGTCCTGGAACCAGTAGTTTCCGCTCTTGCCCTCGGCCACCGGCCAGTCCGACAGGCCAAAACCGCGGGCATCGGGCGCGATGACCTGCCAGTCGCCGGCGAGCGCATCGACGACGAACTGGAATGACGCCGATACATCCATCCACCCGTGCAGCATGAAAAGCGTGGGCGCGTCGGGGCGGCCCCAGCGGCGGACATGCAGGCGCGTCCCGCGTGTGGTGACGAAGTCGGAAGTGAATGGTTTCATCGGGAAGACCCGGCGGCGTCGAGGCCTGCGAGCGCGCGCAGTTCGGCCTCGTCAAAACCGGCATCGCGGCGCGCTTCGAAATTGAACGGTCCACGCAGTTTCGGCGCGTGATAGCGCTCGGCGAGTTCTTCGTAGGCGACGTGCGGATCGGCGTTCGCCTTGTCGCACAAGTGCCGGAACCAGTGATTTCCAATGAGCACGTGGCCGATTTCGTCGTGGAGAATGATGTCCAGGATAGCCGCCGATTCGCCGCCGTCTGGCGCAGGCGGGCGACCATGCATCGGCGGCTATCCTGGACATCAA
>NZ_JBSIPA010000812.1:0-1360 GCF_053574605.1 Caballeronia sp. M23-90
TGGCGGCGCATGGACGCGATTGTTCGCCGGGAACCTCGGTATAGATGTGTCTCAACTGACCGTACGCTCGTCGGTGCTGCGCACGGAGCCCATCGACGGCGGCCCGGAAGTCAGCGCCTGCACGGACACTGTTGGATATCGCAAACGTATGGATGGCGGCTACACGATCGCCAACGCATTTCGCAGTCTCGCCGAGCTCACCCCCGACAGCTTCCGGCTGTTCGATCAGTTCCTCCTGGCACTCAAAAGCAACTTCCGTTCGATGGACTTCGCCCTCGGCGAGCGTTTCTTCGACGCGTTGCGCCAACCCCGAACATGGCAGCTCGATCAACCGACGATCTTCGAATCGGTCCGAACCCTCGATCCGGCGCCGACGCAAAAGTACAACCGGACCGCCATCGACGAATTTCGCGCGATCTTTCCGGCCCTCGCGCACGTAAAGGTTGCGCAGGCGTGGGCGGGGTATATCGATGTCACGCCTGACGCGGTGCCGGTCATCTCGCCGGCGGACACGCTGCGCGGTATGTTCGTCGCGACCGGGTTTTCGGGTCACGGCTTCGGGATCGGGCCGGGCGCGGGGAAACTGATGGCGGACATCGTTGCTAACGATACACCGCTGGTCAATCCGCACGCGTTCCGGCTGGCGCGGTTTCGCGATGGATCGAAAATCGAACTTGACGGCGGGTTTTAAACGGCCCGATTGCGGCCGGGTTGCCGCTTGTTGCGTGGCGCCTGAGACAAAACCGAATGCGGGGTAAAATTTCGCACGAATTTTCAACGAGCCTCATATGACAAGCCCCACGCTGTACCTCGACGTCTGGTCGGACTATGTTTGCCCGTTCTGCTATCTGGAACTGCCGGTCATCGACCAGTTCCAGAACGCTTATGGCGATGCCGTCGAAGTCCGCTGGCATGCGTTCGAGTTGCGCCCGGAACCCACGCCGCCGCTCGAACCGGATAGCGACCTTCTGCAACAGAGCTGGGACAGCTCCGTTTATCCGATGGCGATCGACCGCGGCCTGCTGATGCGCCTGCCGCCGGTTCAACCGCGCAGCCGCAAGGCGTTCGAGACCGCATTTTTTGCGCGCGAGTCGGGACGGTTCGACGTTGTGCATCGGGCGATCTTCAAGGCGTTTTTCGAGGACGGCATTGATATCGGCGATACCGATGCGCTTCTCGACATCGCGGCCACGTGCGGTATCGATCCGGAATCGCTGGAAGAAGTTTTGCTTGGCGACGAGCTCACGGACGCGGTGATAGAAGACGAGGAATTCGCGCAGAAGCTGGGCGTGACGGGCGTGCCGTTCGTGGTGCTGTCGCGCGATGGCGTGGGCGATCAGGAACCGCCGCCGCCCATCGA
>NZ_JBSIPA010000813.1:0-1359 GCF_053574605.1 Caballeronia sp. M23-90
TGTCGGCGTCCGCGGCCGACACCCTCGACCCCGCGAAGGGCGCGCTCGGCACGGACTACGTTCGCGCGAACATGTTCTACAACGGCCTGACTGAACTCGACTCCCATCTCGGCGCGACGATGGGGCTCGCCGAATCGCTGGACACCAAGGACGCGACGGTATGGATCGTCAAGTTGCGCAGTGGCGTCCAGTTCCACGATGGAAAGTCGCTGGCACCCGCTGACGTGGTCTATTCGCTGATGCGTCACAAGGACCCGGCGACGGCATCGAAGGCCAAGACGCTCGCGGACCAGTTCAAGGAAGTAAAAGCGACAGGTCCGAACGAAGTCACGATCACGCTGGAAGGCGCGAACGCCGATCTGCCGGTGATCCTCGCGGACTCGCATTTCCTCATCATCAAGGACGGCACGACCGACTTCAAGACGGCGATTGGCACGGGTCCTTACAAGGTGAAGGATTTCTCGCCCGGCGTGCGCACGGTCGGTGTAAAGAACGAAAAATACTGGAAACCGGGCCTGCCGCATCTGGACGAGATCGAACTGATCGGTATTGGCGACGAATCCGCCCGCGTGAATGCCTTGCTTTCCGGCGATGTCCAACTGATCAACGCGGTCAGTCCGCGCTCCACCGAGCGCATCAAGACCTCTCCGGGCTTCAAGGTGCTGGAAACGAAAACGGGCCAGTACACCGACCTGATCGTGCGCGACGAAGGCGGAATAACCGGCAACGACGATTTTCGTCGGGGTATGTTCTATCTACTGGATCGCGAGCAGATCAAACGCGCGGTGTTTCGCGGCTTCGGCACGATTGCGAACGACCAGCCAATCGACCCGACGAACAAGTACTACATGGCGGGCATTCCCCAGCGTCCCTACGACCCGGAGAAGGCCAAGTTCTATTTCAAGAAGGCGAAGCTCGGCAGCGATCCGATCCAGATCTTTGCTTCCCCGGCGGCCGAAGGTTCGGTCGAGATGGCGACGCTCATGCAACAGGTCGCGCCGGCAGCGGGCTTGAACCTCCAGGTGACGCGGGTTCCATCCGACGGTTACTGGTCGAATCACTGGATGAAGCATCCGCTCGGCTTTGGCAGCGTGAACGCGCGTCCGAGCGCAGACGTGCTGTTCACACAGTTCTTCAAGTCGGACGCGCCGTGGAACGAAGCCAACTGGAAGAGCCCGAAATTCGACCAGATGCTGGTGGCAGCGCGCGGTGAACCCGACGACGCGAAGCGCAAGAAGATCTACGGCGACATGCAGGTGCTGGTGCATGAAACAGGCGGTATCGGCATTCCGATGTTCCAGAGTTCGCTCGATGCCTACACGAGCAAGCTGCAGGGACTCGGATCGATTCCGCTCGCAG
>NZ_JBSIPA010000814.1:0-1353 GCF_053574605.1 Caballeronia sp. M23-90
TTCGGGCTCGCTCGCCGGCTGCGGCGTCGACAAATCGATGATCGGCGCCGCCGGCTGTGTCGGGAACAGGCTGCACCCGGACATGACCGTGACAAACGCCAGCCCGATAAGGATGGCAAGCATCCTGGCAATCGTGCGCCAGTGCCAGTCGTACGCTCGAAGCGGGAAGCCACCCCGCGGGAAGCCGCCACTCATCACAAGAGCTCCATGTTGCCGGATCGCCTTCAAAAGGGTCGTGCGCCGCCAATCAGAATGATCGATGGCGCGGGTTGATCGGTAAAACGCTGACTCGGAAAAGTCAGACGCCCGGCGGCCGCGACTTCGCTTCGGTTGCCTGGGCGAGACGCGCGACGGTGTCGGGGGCGCCCATTTTCGCGGCAGCGTCGCGTGCGGTAAAGCCGTTTGCGTCTTTTGCGTCCGGATTTGCGCCGTGCGCGATCAGGAACTCGACCATTTCCACACGATTGAACATGGCCGCGATCATCAGCGCCGTGCGGCCATCGGGCGATGCGCCTTCGACGTCCGCACCGTGTTCCAGCAATGCTTCGATGACCGGCTTGTAGCCCTTGAACGCCGCGCCCGCAATCGGTGTCTGGCCGTTGTCGTTGCGCAGGTTCGGATCGGCTTTGTGTTGCAGCAGCACGCGCACGGCGTCGGCATGGCCGTGATAGCTCGCGAGCATCACGAGGGTGTCGCCCTTGTCGTTGCGCATGTTCGGCGGCAGGCCTTTGTGCAGCAGCGCGTCGAGCATGGGGGCGTCGCCGCGGCGGGCGGTATCGAAGACTTCAGCCGCGAAGTTGATGAGTTCTTCGCTCATCGTTTCTTGATTCGGCTTCTGCTCGCCGGAAGGGGTATCGGTTGGCATGAAAGGCTCCATGGAGTGGGATGAACCAGGCGGCCGGGCACGATGCACTGGCCCGTGGCGGGTCGTTCCTCAGGGTTTCGGGTGCTGGTATTCGGTGCTGCATTCGGTCCTGCGCCTCAAGTGCGTCAGGATACACAGATTTGATCGAGGGCCGCACGAGGTAGCAGGATTCGGGCCTCGTGAGAGCGCGTGAGCCGAGGCGTATGGTTCTGAGTTGCTACGGATCTTTTCTTGACCCGCGCAAACCGCGCGCTTACGCTCGCCACCAATTCCTCTGGAGACGCATCTTTGAACGCCAGTCATTCCGACAATCCCGACCCCCTGCGCCGTATTGCACCGGCAGCCACGCGCAACCGCGACGTGATCCGCGATGTCCTCGTGCGTGTATTGCCGAAGAGCGGGATCGTTCTCGAAATCGCAAGCGGCACCGGACAGCACGCGGTCCACATCGCCGCCGCACTGCCGGAGCTCACCTGGCAGCCGAGCGA
>NZ_JBSIPA010000815.1:0-1346 GCF_053574605.1 Caballeronia sp. M23-90
GGTGCAAAATGCAAGTATTTCCCAGCGCCAGGAGAATCCGAAATGAATGCTACGCCAGTTGGAGTTGATCTTGCAAAGAGTGTCTTTCAAGTGCACTACATCGACCAGGAAACTGGCGAGATTGTGAACCGGCAGATCAAGCGAGCGCAGTTTCTTGAGCACTTTGCGAATCGTGCACAGTGTTTAATTGGCATGGAAGCCTGTGGCAGCGCGCATCATTGGGCGAGGCAATTAATACAGATGGGGCATCTGGTCAAATTGATGCCGGCGAGGTTTGTGAAGGCGTTCAACATTGGTAATAAGACTGATGTGGCTGATGCCAAGGCGATATGGTTAGCGACGCAGCAGTCGAGCAAGTCAGTTGCCATGAAGACAGAGATGCAGCAGGCTGTTCTGATGATGCATCGGCAGCGTGAACAACTTGTGAAGTTCCGCACGATGCAAATCAACGGTTTGCGTGGCATGTTGGCCGAATTCGGTGAGGTGATGGCCAAAGGCCGGGCGGCCTTGGTCAAAGAAATGTCCGGCGCACTCATGCGAGTCGAAGCACGGCTGCCGAAAGTTCTGATCGATACGTTCCGCGAGCAATGGGCACGAGTCGAAAACCTAGACCGAGAAATTTCGACGATAGAACGGCGGCTCCGCGATTGGAAAAAGGAGGACAAGTCAGTGACGGTGATCAGCGAGATTCCGGGCGTCGGATTGCTGACAGCAACTGCAGCCGTTGCGATGATAGGGGATCCGAAATCATTCAAATCTGGGCGCGAGTTCGCAGCGTGGCTTGGGCTGGTACCGAAACAAACAGGCACTGGTGGCAAGGTGAGCTTGCAGAGCATCAGTAAGCGGGGCGATATTTATCTGCGAACGCTGCTAATTCATGGCGCGCGATCGGTTTTAACGCGCACCAAGGAGCCCGGCGCATGGATTGAAAGCTTAAAAAAGCGTCGACCTCCAAATGTTGCGGTAGTCGCATTGGCGAACAAGATGGCACGCACGATTTGGGCGGTGCTCGCACATGACCGGCCGTATCAGAAGAATTATGTGAGCATCGTCCCGGCCTGAATGAAGGCCGCCACTTGGAATATTAACGTTTTACAAGAGGTGAACATCGAAAGGTTGCGTTGGCATTCGAGTGTAATGACAAGACAGGTCGGACCGGGACTCACTAAACCTGAATGTGTTACCGAGCTTTGAGCTCGTCTGAGTAATGAGGGGTGAGTCAGCGGATTTCATTGGGGCCCACAGCCAGCCACTCGGCTGTAACAAGGCCGGATACATAGCTGCAAGCCTTTCTGTCATGTTGGAACACACGAAAAACTGGCGCAAATGGGATGCGTTCATACATA
>NZ_JBSIPA010000816.1:0-1342 GCF_053574605.1 Caballeronia sp. M23-90
CGTAAAAACGGTCCATCTGAATCCCGATCAGATAGACAACTTCGAACCCATCAAACGCGACCACCGACAGGAGCAAAAAGCCGCCTAAATCTAATCGTTGAGGCGACATCTAGCTTGAAATCTACCGGAATGGACTGTTTTGATGCTTGGCTTCGAGTACCGCGAGTCGATCGTCTCATCGGCTTCGCCGTCCTCATATTTGTTCTCCTGCACATTGAGCCAATAACGCGGTGTTTGCCATTTCTTGTCAAAGCCGGACTTTACACAGTCGGCTGTAAGCAGCAGCAACTCCCCACGCCGCAGTCCTTGATGCAACATCAGCACGTAGGCGATGTAAATGCGCCAGCGGGTTTTCGCACGCGTGAACGGATTCCCACTCGACTCCGGGTCCAGCAGATCGTAAAGCGCCTCCACGACGGATGCTGGCAATGAGCGGACGGTTTCAACCTGACTGGTTTTCCGCACATGCAATTGGCTGTATAAGGTCGAAAGCCTGTGCAAGCGCGCCTCGATGCCTCGCAGGCGATCATCCGGAATTCGGCTCTTGGAAAGCCATGTCACCACGTCCGTCACAAACCCGAGGCCGGCATGCCAGCGCAGCTCGTCGACTCGGGTGGCTCGCGGCCGATTCCCGATCGAGACAAACCACGACTCAAGAAACGTCGGCCAGCGCGCCATCGTCGACGCCAGCAAGCGCATCGTCGAGACCGTTTGGTCCCAGAATCCGGTCCGCGTGCTGGTAAAGGTCCTCGCGATGTTCCGAAGCTTGCCGGTTTGGGTCGATTCGGCCAGATGGCCCATCGACATGATCAGCCAGACGCCATGACAGCGAGGCGAAATCCGCAACACTTCTTTAGATACCACTTGTCGAGGCCAAGTTCAGATGTCGGAGTTCAAACTTTTTAGAAATGTCGGGTTTTGACTTTATCAATCTCTCTTTAAAAAGCTCATTTCCCCACTGCGGCTGCCCGCAGTTCGGCGCTTCTTAGCATCATCGCGTTCATGTCGATTTGCTTGAGCTCGCGTTGTTTGCGCGTGTTGTTGGCCCGCATCTTCGGTTTCACCGGTTCATCCTGATTGGTCCGCGACGGTGAACCCGAGATACGCCGGTTGTCGCGCTCCATCTGCACCTGGCGCGATAGCGCCAACACATGCTCAAGGCGCTTGTTGTCGACCTCGGCACCCTGGTCCATCGCTGATAGCCTGTCGTATTGGCGATAGGCCAGCGCGCTGCCATGTGCCCGGATTTCGATACGCCCATCCGGGTATTCATAGACATCGATGTAGTGATGGGCGAGGGCACGCGTTTGCGGCGTGTCGTCAAGCATGTAGATGACCCGGT
>NZ_JBSIPA010000817.1:0-1337 GCF_053574605.1 Caballeronia sp. M23-90
TGCACCGTCACGCTCGGCAGCAGCACAGCGCTCGGTACGGGACCGCTGACGTTGAACAGCGACCCGCCGCTGCTGTTGCCGTTGAGCGAGCCCAGCGTCAGGTCATTACCGTTCGCGTTCAGCGTGCCGCTGTTCAACGTCAGCGGTCCCGTACCGAGCGCTGTGCTGCTGCCGAGCGTGACGGTGCCGTTGTTGAGGGTCGTGCCGCCGCTGTAGGTATTCGATCCGCTCAGCGTCAGGTTGGCCGCGCCGTCCTTCGTCAAGCCTCCCGCGCCCGATACCGCGCCGCTCAAGGTCAGATCCGCCGTCCCGCCGACGGTCAGGCCCGTACCAAGGTTGACCGCGTTGGCAACGGTGATGGCCGTCGTGCTATCGAGCGAGGCGGGGCCGGTGACGGTCAATGCACCCGTTCCCAGCGCTGCGCCGTTGCCAAGCGTCAGCGTGCCCGCATTGAGAACGGCGCCGCCGGCAAACGTGTTCGCGCCGGCGAGCGTTTCGTTGCCGCTGCCTTGTTTCACGATCCCGCCGGTCCCGCCGATCGTGCCGCCGAAGGTCTGGTTGGTGGCGTCTCCAAGGGTGAGCGTATTGCCGCCCAATGTAACGGTGCTGCCCGCCGCGCCCGCAAGCGATCCAATGGTTTGGTTGCCGGCCGCAGCAATGTCGAAGGCCGAACCGGAAGCTGCCGTGTTCACCACGCCCGTCGATGACAGGCTACCCCCCGCGCGCAACGCCAGTGTTCCAGCGTTGATCGTGGTGCCGCCGGTGAAGGTGTTGGCTGCGGTCAGCGTTTCGGTGCCCGTCCCTTGCTTCACGATGCCACCCGCTCCGCCGATCACGCCGCCGTAGGTCTGACTGGTTGCATCGCCGAAAGTGAGCGTGTTGCCGCCAAGTGTGACCGTGCTGCCCGTCAACCCTGCCAGTGAACCGATGGTCTGATTGCCGGTCGCACTCGAGATATCGAATCCCGCACCCACGGCCGCCGTGTTCACCGCGCCCGTCGCCGAAAGACTACCGCCCGCGCCCAACGCCAGTGTCCCTGCATTGATCGTCGTGCCGCCGCTGAAGGTGTTCGCCCCAGTCAACGTTTCGGTACCCGAACCTTGTTTGACGATTCCGCCCGTCCCATTGATCGCGCCGCCGAACGTCTGGTTGGTGGTGTCTCCAAAAGTCAGCGAGTTGCCGCCCAACGCAACCGTACTCCCCGACGCTCCCGCCAGCGATCCGATGGTCTGGTTGCCGCTCGCGCCGGAGATATCGAAACCTGCGCCGAGTGCGGCCGTATTCACCGCGCCCGTCGCCGATAAACTCCCGCCCGCGCCCAAGGCCAGCGTTCCGGA
>NZ_JBSIPA010000081.1:0-19101 GCF_053574605.1 Caballeronia sp. M23-90
GCAGCAACGTTTTCGGCGATCCATTCGGATGTTGCTGCACCTGCCTTCTCCGCTCGCGACAACGGGGAATCACCGTAATAGTTCGCATTTGTTGATACTTCGTCATGTACCAGTGAAGTCACTGCGCGCGATGGTCGCGCGTTCGTCGTTCAATCCGGTCTGTGCATCGCGAAAACGCGCTTCGAGCGCAGGCAATTCGTCCTGTTTCGCAGCCGCCGTTTCCTGCGCGATGGCCGCCTTTTCCTCGCCGACAGCCAGCGCTTCTTCAGCGTCGTCGATCTCGCCACGCGCTTTCCCGGCCTGCATCTGCCATTGCTCGCGCTGCGCGGTCAACGCGGCGATCTGCGCTTGCACGCGATTACGCGATTCGACGATAAAGCGGATTTCCGCCTCGAGCTTGCTGACTTCGGAATTCGCTTCGTAGAGCGCGCCCTGAGCGCCTTGCATGGCGTCGCTTGCACTGTAGTGAGCCACGCGCAGCGTTTCAAGTTGTGCTTCGACTTCGCGCAGCTTCGCGGTTTGCGATTCGAGTTCGATCTGCGCGTCGCTGATTGCACGCTGCTGACGCTCGGACTCGTTGCCCGCCTCGTTCTTGCGCAAAAGCCACAAGAGCCGCTGCTTTTCCTCGCCATCGGCCTGCAAGGTCTTGTATTTCGTCGCGACGATTGCCTGCGCTTCGAGCTTCTCGAGATTCGCGCTCAGCTCGCGCACGATATCTTCCACGCGGGTCAGGTTTTCGCGGGTGTCGTGCAAGCGGTTTTCGGTCTCGCGCCGGCGCTCCTTGTACTTCGATACCCCCGCGGCCTCTTCCAGGAACACGCGCAGTTCTTCGGGCTTCGCCTCGATGATCCGCGCAATCATGCCCTGCCCGATGATCGCGTACGCACGCGGCCCAAGGCCCGTACCCAGGAAAATGTCCTGGATATCGCGGCGGCGGGCGGGCAGGTTGTTGATGTAGTAGCTGGAGGTGCCGTCGCGCGTGAGTACCCGCTTGACGGCGATTTCGGCGTAGGTGCCCCACTGCCCGGCGGCGCGGCCGTCGGCGTTATCGAAGATCAGTTCGACGCTGGCCCGGCTGCCCGGCTTGCGCGCGGTGGAACCGTTGAATATCACGTCCTGCATCGACTCGCCGCGCAGCTCGGAGGCGCGCGATTCGCCGAGCACCCAGCGCACGGCGTCGATGATGTTGGACTTGCCGCAGCCATTCGGGCCAACCACGCCGACAAGCTGGCCTGGGACCTGGAAATGGGTGGGATCGACGAAGGACTTGAAGCCAGCGAGTTTTATCGAGGTCAGACGCACGGCGATATCGCTGATTGAAATGAATGCTGGAAACGGGCCGGCGAACCTCGTGTGCACGCATGTCCGTGCAGCGGGAGGCGTAAGACGCCGGTCGAAAACGCTCGGGCGGCGCGGGCTGGACCCTTGATCAAGACACTGCCCGGCGAACGATGACAATCATACCATCGCGCGGAATGATTTCTTTTCGCTCAAGGCGGACGCTTTGTGTATGTCTTTTATCGGCAATCGACCAGGCAGGTCAGCGGGCGTTCTTCTAGTCCGAATGGCCCCGCCATTGAAGTCGCAGGGCCGCCGGGAAAGCGCCCCGGGATATAATCGCAGCCTTGTCGTCTCACTGTCAGCCGCGACCTGACGCATGAACCCCAGGGCATCGACCAAGCCGTGAATCCACTTCTCCAGAAACTTCAGCCGTATCCGTTCGAAAAGCTGCGCGCGCTGTTCAAGGGCGTCACGCCGCGGGCGGATTTCTCACCGGTCAGCTTTGGCATCGGCGAGCCGAAACACGCCACGCCCGCACTTATCCGCGAAGCTGTTGTCAATGCCATGGCGGGGCTGGCTTCCTATCCGGCCACCGCCGGGAGCGAGCCGTTGCGGCAGGCGATTGCGGAATGGACCAGGCAACGTTACTTGCTTCCCGCTGTCAGCGCCGCCACCGAGGTGCTGCCGGTTTCCGGCTCACGGGAGGCCCTGTTTTCGCTGGCTCAGACGGTGATCAACAGCCGTAGCGCCGCTGAACCGCCCGTCGTGGTGTGCCCGAATCCGTTTTATCAAATCTACGAAGGCGCGGCGTTGCTGGCCGGCGCCGAGCCGTATTTCGTGAACAGCGATCCGGCGCGCAATTTCGCCTGCGATTACTCGGCCGTACCGGACGCCATCTGGGCGCGCACGCAGTTGCTTTTCGTCTGCTCGCCGGGCAACCCGACTGGCGCCGTGCTCACACTCGACGACTGGCGCGAACTGTTCGCGTTGTCGGATCGCCATGGCTTCGTGATCGCGTCCGACGAATGCTATTCCGAGATTTATTTCGACGAAGCCACCCCGCCGCTCGGCGGTCTGGAAGCGGCGCACAAGCTCGGGCGCGGGTTTGAGCGCCTGGTGATGTTGTCGAGCCTGTCCAAGCGTTCGAACGTGCCCGGCATGCGCTCGGGCTTTGTCGCCGGCGACGCGGCCATCCTCAAGCAATTCCTGCTCTATCGCACGTATCACGGCGCCGCGCTCTCGCCCATGTTCCAGGCAGCGAGCGTCGTCGCGTGGAAAGACGAGGCGCACGTTCGCGAAAACCGCGCGCTCTACCTGAAGAAATTCACGACGGTGACGCCCATGCTCGCCGAGGTGCTTGACGTGCGCCTGCCCGACGCCGCGTTCTACCTTTGGGCGAACGTAGCGCGCACCGGCCTCTCGGACACCGAGTTCGCCGCACGCCTTTACGCCGACTATAATGTGACGGTTTTGCCGGGCTCGTTCCTGGCACGCGATGCCCACGGCACGAATCCCGGCAGCGGTTTTATCCGCATTGCGCTGGTCGCGGATGTCGACGAATGCGTGGAAGGCGCACAGCGAATCGTGGATTTCTGCCGCTCGCTGCACCGCTCATTCCCTTCTTAATCTCAGCACTCACTTTAAGTCACGACCATGTCGCAACAACTTCAACAGATCATCGATACCGCCTGGGAAAACCGCGCCGAGCTGTCGCCGAAAGCGGCGCCCGCCGAGGTACGCGACGCCGTCGCTCACGCAATCGAGCAACTCGACAAAGGCGCGCTGCGCGTCGCCGAAAAGCAGAACGGCGAATGGTTGGTCAATCAATGGCTGAAGAAAGCGGTGCTGCT
The DNA here is from genome assembly GCF_053574605.1 of Caballeronia sp. M23-90. Taxonomy (NCBI): domain Bacteria; kingdom Pseudomonadati; phylum Pseudomonadota; class Betaproteobacteria; order Burkholderiales; family Burkholderiaceae; genus Caballeronia; species Caballeronia sp. M23-90. The sequence continues at coordinate 3,132 of NZ_JBSIPA010000081.1, forward strand.
GTCGTTCCGTCTTGAAGACAATGCGCCGATGCCCGCCGGCGGTTACAGCCAGTTCTATGACAAGGTGCCGTCGAAATTCGCCAACTACACCGCTGAAGATTTCGCAGCGGGCGGTTTTCGCGTCGTCCCGCCTGCCATTGCGCGCCGCGGTTCGTTCATCGCGAAGAACGTGGTGCTGATGCCGTCATACACGAACATTGGCGCGTATGTGGATGAAGGCACGATGGTCGATACCTGGGCCACGGTCGGTTCATGCGCGCAGATCGGCAAGAATGTGCACTTGTCGGGCGGCGTGGGGATTGGCGGCGTGCTGGAACCGCTGCAGGCAAACCCCGTGATCATCGAAGACAACTGCTTTATCGGCGCGCGTTCGGAAGTGGTGGAAGGCGTGATCGTCGAAGAAAATTCGGTCATTTCCATGGGCGTGTATCTCGGCCAGAGCACGAAGATCTATGACCGCGAAACCGGTTCGGTGACGTACGGCCGCATTCCGGCAGGTTCGGTGGTCGTCGCGGGCAATCTGCCTTCGAAGGACGGTTCGCACAGCCTGTACTGCGCGGTGATCGTGAAGAAGGTCGATGCGAAGACGCGCGCCAAGGTTGGACTGAACGAGTTGCTGCGAGGCGATTGATCCATGGCCGCGAAAAAGATCGTCGTGTATGGGATTCCGAATTGCGACACCGTGAAAAAAGCGCGCGTGTGGCTGGAAGAACATGACGTGCCGTTCGAATTCCACGACTTCAAGAAGGCCGGTGTATCGACGGCGTTGTTGCAGGACTGGTTGAAGGACGTCACGCTCGACGAACTGATCAACCGTCGCGGCACGACGTGGCGCGGGTTGTCGGATACGTACAAGGACGAAGCGGGATCGACCGCCGGCGCGATTGCATTGATGATCCACAAGCCGTCGATCATCAAGCGGCCCGTGCTGGTGGTGAACGGCCGTGTGAAGTCGCTCGGGTTCGACGCCGAGAAGTACGAAACGCTGTTTGTTTGAAGTTTCGGCTTTGCATGCAGCGTCGCGCGCCAATGTAGCGCGCGTGAATCATTATCCCTGCCGGCCGCCGCGCCGGCATTTTTATTGAAAGTGGCTCGAAACCATGTCCGGCACCCTTATTCTTTCCGAACAACTCATCGCGCGTCCGTCCGTCACGCCGGACGATCAACATTGCCAGAACGTGCTGATCGAGCGTTTGTCGGCGGTTGGTTTCGAATGCGAGACCATCGAGTCGGGCGGCGTCACGAACCTGTGGGCCGTCAAACGCGGCACGGACGGTACCGACGGCAAGCTGCTTGCGTTCGCCGGGCACACGGACGTGGTGCCGACCGGGCCCCTTGAGCAATGGACATCGCCGCCGTTCGAGCCGACACACCGCGACGGCAAACTGTACGGCCGCGGCGCGGCAGACATGAAGACGTCGATCGCGGCGTTCGTGGTGTCGAGCGAGGAGTTTGTCGCGGCGCATCCCACGCATCGCGGCTCGATCGCATTCCTGATCACGAGCGACGAAGAAGGTCCCGCGACCGACGGCACCGTCAAGGTGATCGAAGCGCTGAAAGCACGCGGCGAGCGGCTGGATTACTGCATCGTCGGCGAGCCGACATCCAGCGCCACGCTTGGCGACATGGTCAAGAATGGCCGCCGCGGCTCGATGTCCGGCAAGTTGGTCGTGAAAGGCGTGCAGGGTCACATTGCGTATCCGCATCTCGCGAAGAACCCGATCCATTTGCTTGCACCGGCGTTGGCCGAACTCGTCCAGACGCATTGGGACGACGGCAACGAATATTTCCCGCCGACCACGTGGCAGGTCTCCAACCTGCATGGCGGCACGGGCGCGACCAACGTGATCCCGGGTCACATCGAGTTGATGTTCAATTTCCGCTTCTCCACGGCGAGCACGGTGGAAGGCTTGCAAAGCCGCGTCCACGCGATCCTCGACCAACACGCGCTCAACTACGATCTCGCATGGAGCGTCAGCGGCCTGCCGTTCCTCACGCCGCGCGGCACGTTGTCGGGCGCGCTGGAGCAGGCCATTCTCGATGAAACCGGCGTTCGCACCGAACTCTCGACCACCGGCGGCACGTCGGACGGCCGCTTTATCGCGCAGATCTGCGAGCAAGTCGTCGAATTCGGACCGCCCAACGGCAGCATTCACAAGATCGACGAGCATGTCGAGATCGCGTTCATCGATCCGTTGAAAAACGTGTACCGGCGCGTGCTCGAAACCTTGCTCGCCTGATCCAAACCACTCTTTAAAGGAGCCTGCGATGGCGCTTCCCTTCACCACCGTACGCGATCTGCTGCGCTTTGCCGTCTCGCGATTCACCGAGGCAAAGCTGTCGTTCGGGCACGGTTCATCGAATGCATTCGATGAAGCCGCGTACCTCGTCCTGCACACCTTGCACTTGCCGCTCGACACGCTCGACCCGTTTCTCGACGCCCGTCTGCTCGACACCGAAATCGACGCCATCATGAAAGTGATCGAGCGGCGCGCGAAAGATCGCGTGCCCGCGGCGTACATCACGAACGAGGCGTGGATGCACGGGCATCGTTTTTACGTCGACGAACGCGTGATCGTGCCGCGGTCGTTCATTGGCGAATTGTTGCAGGACGGCTTGCAGCCGTACGTGCAGGACCCCGACGAAGTCTCGCGCGTGCTCGAACTCTGCACCGGCTCGGGCTGTCTCGCGATTCTCGCGGCGCAGGCGTTCCAGAATGCGGATATCGATGCCGTCGACATCTCCGCGCCAGCGCTGGAAGTCGCGCACCAGAACGTGGACGACTACGACCTGGATTCGCGCATCGCCCTGTACGAAGGCGACTTGTTCGCGCCGCTGCCCGGCGGCCGTTACGAGGTCATCATCACGAACCCGCCCTACGTCAACGCGCTCGCCATGCAGTCGTTGCCGGCCGAGTACCGTCATGAGCCTGAACTCGCGCTTGCCGGCGGTGCGGACGGCATGGATATCGTGAAGCGGATCATTGGCGAAGCGCGCAAATGGCTGACCGAGGACGGCGTGCTCGTGATCGAGATCGGCAACGAACGCGCGAACGTGGAAGCGACGCTCGGCGGCCTGGACATGGTCTGGCTTTCGACCAGTGCCGGCGACGACAACGTGTTCCTGATCCAGGCTGCCGACCTGCCGGCCTGATGTCCAACGCAGGACTCCAGCACCACTAGAGCACGCTCACGGGCCGACCGCGCACATGCATATTGAATGGCAGGACTGGCTGCATCTAGGCACGTTTGTCATCATCGCCCACTTGCTCGGCGTGATGGCCGCGTGCCATGCGGTGCTCAACACGCGCACGTCACAGGGCGCGGTTGCGTGGGCAGTGTCGCTCGTCGCCATGCCGTACTTCACGCTCATCCCGTATCTGTTCCTTGGGCGCAGCAAGTTCGCGGGGTATATCGACGCAAGGCGCCTCGAGAACGAAATCCTGCGCAAAAGCGCGCATCCGACCGAATGGAATTTCCCCGATGAAGCCGCCCGCCTGCGCGGCGTGGCGCCCGGCGATCCCGCCGAATATCTTGGACACCCGACTATTCGCGCGCTCACGCGTCTGAGCGGAATGCCGTTCTTGCGCGGCAATTCGGTACGCGTGCTGATCAACGGCACCACGACTTTCGATGCAATTTTCGAGGCCATTGAAAAAGCAAAGACTTATGTGATCGTGCAGTTTTTCATCGTTCGCGCCGATGAGCTCGGGCTGAAGCTGAAAGACCTGCTGATCAGGAAAGCACAAGAAGGCGTGCGGGTTTATTTCCTGTACGACAGCATCGGCAGTTTCGATTTGCCGCATCGCTACGTGAACGCGCTTCGCGCCGGCGGCGTGCAGACGCATCCTTTCGCGACCAAGCGAAAATTCGTCAATCGCTTTCAGATCAACTTTCGCAATCATCGAAAGATCGTCGTCGTGGACGGCGAACGTGCGTTTGTCGGCGGGCACAACGTTGGCGTGGAATATCTGGGCGGCAATCCGCGCTTGTCGCCATGGCGCGATACACACATTGAAGTGCGCGGGCCGGCGGTCGCGAGCATCCAGTTCGTGTTCATTGAAGACTGGTATTGGGCGACGCAGCGCATTCCGGAAGTCGAGGCCTCGAAGGTCTCTGAAAAAGACATGAGCTGTCTCGTGCTCGCAAGCGGTCCCGCCGACCGGCAGGAAACGTGTTCGCTGTTTTTTGTCGAAGCAATCAACGCGGCGCGTTCGCGCATATGGATCACGACGCCCTATCTCATCCCCGATGAAGCCGTGTTCTCCGCGTTACGCCTTGCCGTGCTGCGCGGCGTGGACGTGCGCATCCTGATTCCGAGCCGGCGCGATCATCGGGTGGTGTTTGCCGCGTCGAAGTTGTATGCCTACGATGCGTTGCTCGCCGGCGTGCGGATCTTCCGATACCGGCCGGGCTTTTTGCATCAGAAAGTGGTGCTGGTCGACGACATGTCGGCGGCGATCGGCAGCGCGAACCTGGACAACCGCTCGTTCCGCCTGAACTTCGAAATCATGGTGCTGACGGTGGACCAGAGCTTTGCCGCCGAAGTCGAAAAGATGCTGCTTGACGACTTCGCGCAATCGTGGGAAATCAGCCGCGACGATTACCTTGGTGCGCCCCCTCTGCGGCGCATGGCCATGCATGTCGCGCGGCTTTTTTCGCCTATTCTTTAGGCTGGCATTATCCCGCGTAGGGCCCAAGGCTGTCGGCAAAGCGCCGTGCACAATCGAGGCCGAAGGCCGTAGGCGCCATACCGCGATCGTGACTGACCTCAAACCCCATTCGCCATGCCGCAATGCGCTTGCCGTAACACGTTAGGGCATCGAGCGACTGCATCACGAAAACGATCGCCGGCAATACAGCTTCGTAAAGCTGCTGCGCCTCAGCCGGATCGCGCTCGTAAGCCTGGAAAATGCTCACCTGATGATCGAAGCTGTCCGGCGCCACGATCATCCCCGCGCAGCCGGAGCGCAGGTTATCCAGCAACTCCTGTCCGCCGCGCCCGTTGAACACAGGCATGGCGCTGCCGGACCTGCGCAAGCATTCGATCGTGGCGTGCAGCACCGTCGCCGCGCCCTCGCCTTTCAACCACCGGAAGTTCGGACATTGCCGCGCAAGTTCCGCGATCGATTCCGGCGACAAACCCACTCCAAGATACTCCGGCGCATTCTGGATACCCGCACCGGCGGTCTTGTTCAAACCGCTCATGACCGAAGCGAAGAAGTCGAAATAGAATCGCTCGGGCTGGGTGCGAGCCGACGGCGGTTGCAAGATCAGCCATTGCGCACCATGGGCGATGGCCCAGTTGCCAAACTCGATCTGCGTCTCAGGGGTCTCGCCTGTGACGGTCACGGCGAGCGGCACGCGCGAAGCGATGTCCTGATGCGCCCAATCCACGATCTGCTCGCGTTCGCTACGAGACAACCGCTGCACTTCGGTCGCGAGACCCAGCACCACGATGCCAGGCGCGCCCGCCGCGATGGTCCGCTCGACCTGAGTGCGCATTGCGTTGCGGTCGAGCTGGTTGCTGTGATCGAAATAAGCGTAGAGGACCGGCCATATGCCGGCCGGCGAGTTCGCAGGCAGTGTTGCGCGGGTCAATTCCATATGCGTGACTCCTTAAGGCTGTAGTTCAATGCGAGTCACGCGGCACGGGCGCGCCGCTTGCCCCGACCAGGAAATCGAGGTCCGCGCCCTGATCCGCCTGCAGCACATGATCGACGTAGAGTTTCACGTATCCACGCAGCGGAGATGCCGGTTTCCGCCACGCCGCCCGCCGCCGTTCGAGTTCTTCATCCGAAACCTCCAGGTGCAGCCGCCGCGCTTTGACATCGAGCTCGATCATGTCGCCGGTCTGCACGAACGCCAACGGACCTCCGGCAGCCGCTTCCGGCGACACATGCAGCACGACCGCGCCGTATGCAGTGCCGCTCATCCGGCCATCGGAGATGCGCACCATGTCGGTAATGCCCTTTTGAAGCACCTTTTTCGGCAGCGGCATATTGCCGACTTCGGCAAATCCCGGATAACCCTTCGGCCCCGCGCCCTTCAAGACCATCACGCAGTGCTCGTCGATATCGAGCGCTTCGTCGTCCACTTTCGCGTGCAGTTCTTCCACGTTCTCGAACACGACCGCCCGGCCACGATGCTTGAGCAAATGAGGCGTCGCTGCCGACGGCTTGATCACTGCGCCGTTTGGTGCGAGGTTTCCCTTCAGCACGGCAATGCCCGCTTTCTGCTTGAACGGCGCGGCGAACCGCGTGATGACCTTCTCGTCGTCATTGCGGGCGTTCGAGACGTTGTCCCAGATCGTCTTGCCGTTCACCGTAAGCGCGTCCTTGTGCAGCAGACCGTGTTCGCCCAGTTCCCTCAGGACGGCCGGCAAGCCGCCTGCATAGTAGAAGTCCTCCATCAGAAATTCGCCCGATGGCTGCAGGTTCACGAGGCATGGCACATCCGAACCGAGCTCCCAGTCCTCCAGCGTCAACGGCACACCAATGCGCTTTGCGAGCGCAATCAAATGCACCACGGCGTTGGTCGAGCCACCAATCGCCGCGTTCACGCGAATCGCATTTTCAAATGCTTCGCGTGTAAGAATCCGGTCCATCGTCAAGTCCTCGCGGACCATATCGACGATTCGCCGTCCGGCCATGTGCGCGAGCACCTGACGCCGGGCATCGACGGCAGGAATCGCCGCGTTGTGCGGCAGGCCCATGCCGAGCGATTCGACCATCGACGCCATCGTGGAAGCCGTGCCCATGGTCATGCAATGGCCGCGCGAGCGGTTCATGCAGGACTCCGCTTCCGTGAATTCCTCCTGCGTCATCGTGCCCGCACGCACCTCTTCCGACATCTGCCATACGCCGGTTCCCGAACCAATCGGCTTGCCGCGATACCGGCCGTTGAGCATCGGTCCGCCGGAGACTGCGAGCGCCGGCAAATTGCAGGACGCCGCGCCCATCAGAAGCGCCGGCGTGGTCTTGTCGCAGCCGACGAGGAGGATCACGCCATCGAGCGGATTGCCGCGGATCGATTCCTCGACGTCCATTGACGCGAGGTTGCGAAACAGCATTGCCGTGGGACGAAGGTTGGATTCGCCGAGCGACATCACGGGAAATTCGAGCGGCAATCCCCCGGCTTCGCGCACGCCACGCTTCACGTATTCGGCAAGTTCTCGAAAATGCGCGTTGCAGGGCGTCAACTCGGACCACGTGTTGCATATGCCGATGACAGGCCGTCCGTCGAAATTGTCGTGCGGGATGCCCTGGTTCTTCATCCACGAACGGTGAATGAAACCGTCCTTCCCGTGCGTGCCAAACCATTGTTGCGATCGAAGTTTGCGCATGATGTGTCTTGTTGAGGTTTGAGGTCACCGACCCGAAAGCACGCCGTCTTGCTCCAGCGCGTCGAAGTCACGCCGCGTTGTGAGCAGCAATCGCGTCATGGCCGCGTGTGCTTCGGCAGGATCGCGCCGGCGAATTGCCTCGAACACAGCACGATGCTGTTCCAGTGACGCCTGCGCCGACAGCGCGTGTTCTCCAGTAAGGCGAATCCCTGCACCCAGCGCAGCGCGGACTGTGCCGACCAATTGCGTGAAGACCCAGTTGCCGGCCGCCGCAATGACGCCCGCATGAAACGCGACGTCTCCTGCGGCCCACAGCGCTCCGCGCGCACCATCCGCTTCGCTCGCCATCGCGGTCAACGCCTCTTCGATACAGGCGATATCCGCCGGCGAGGCCCGTTGCGCCGCCAGCTCTGCCGCGCGTGGCTCGATCAACAGCCGCGCTTCCACCAAAGACTGGAAGAACGCGGCGTCGGTGACGCGCAACACTGCCAGGTCGAGCACGGATTCATCCAGCAGCTTCCAGTTATCGCGAGGAAGAACTGTCGCGCCTTTGCGCCGCCGGCTTTCGATCAATCCGAGCGATGCCAGTTTTTGCATCGCCTCCCGGGCTGCCGTACGGCTCACACCATGCGCGGCGGCAAGTTCATTCTCGTTTGGCAAGCTCGATCCGACCGGAAGGACTCCGGAAAGGATTGCATCCGCGAGATGGATGACGATCGCCTCGTGCAGCTTCGTCATGGTCGGCGCGGCCGTCGATTCGGGTTTCATCGAAGCCTCGCTCAAGGTAGGAGAAATAAATCATACATAATTCAGCATCAAGAAATAGTTATGTACGACATATTTCTACAATTGGCAGCGCCGAAGCGTCCCGCGCCATGGATCGGAAGTGAAGAGGCAATCCCGACGCAAGCGCGGGTTCCAGTCAATCTGCTGGTTCGCTGGCAGCGCCGCCCGGACGGGCGTCACCGTGGAGAATAAGGCGATGCGGTCGAATGGGAGCGTTCGACCGTACCCATGTTCAAAGCAGCTTTTCGATATCTCCGGACAGCGCATCAGGCTTTGTCACCGATCCGAACCGGTTCGTCACGTTGCCTTCCTTATCGACGAGAAACTTCGTGAAGTTCCACTTGATGCCTTCGGTTCCGAGCACTCCCGGCGCTTCTTCAGTCAGATAACGGAACAGCGGATGCGCGTTCGCGCCGTTCACCTCGACCTTGGCGAACATGGGAAACGTGACACCGTAATTCTTCTCACAGAAGCTGCCGATCTGCGCGGCGTCGCCCGGTTCCTGCTTCCCGAACTGATTGCACGGGAAACCCAGCACCGCGAAACCGCGGTCCTTGTAGCGGTCGTATATTTCCTGCAAACCCTTGTACTGCGGCGTGAATCCGCACTCGCTCGCGGTATTCACGATCAACAGCACCTTGCCCTGGTATTGCTCCAGGCTGGCTGTCTCGCCGCCCAGGGTTTCCGCCGAAAACGAGTAGATAGGGTTCATTCGAGTCTCCGCTTGAAAAAATCCAGTCTAAGCGAAACGCCAGGCAAAGAACATTCGGCCGAACGGCCAGCGAGGCACCGGACATGAATGAGCACGCGGCGAGCGCCAGCGGCAGTCTAAAATAGCGTTTTCCCGTACTCGCCTGGGTCTCACGCCGTGATTCGCTTCAATCAGTTCAGCCTTGCCCGCGGCACGAAACCGCTCTTCGAACAGACCACGTTCACGCTCAATCCTGGCGAAAAGGCGGGGCTTGTCGGTGCAAACGGCGCAGGCAAATCCACGCTGTTTTCCGTGCTGCGCGGCGACCTGCACGCAGACGGCGGTGATTTTTCCATGCCACCGTCATGGCAAATCGCGCACGTCGCGCAGGAAACGCCGGCGGTGGACCGCACCGCGCTCGATTACACGCTCGACGGAGACACGCAGCTTCGCAGCATCGAAGCGCGGATCGCGGCGGCTTCAGCCGCTCACAACGGCGCCGCGGAAGGCGAAGCGCACGCCGCGTTCGCCGATGCCGACGGTTACACCGCGCCCGCCCGCGCCGAGACACTGCTGATTGGCCTGGGCTTCACGCTCGCGCAGACGAAGGATCCGGTCACGAGCTTCTCAGGCGGCTGGCGCATGCGCCTGAACCTTGCGCAGGCGCTGATGTGCCGCTCGGACCTGCTGCTGCTCGACGAACCCACGAACCACCTGGATCTCGACGCGATCATCTGGCTGGAAGACTGGCTGCATCGATACCCGGGGACGCTGATCGTGATTTCGCACGATCGCGAATTCCTCGATTCGGTGTGCAACGTCACGCTGCATCTGGAAAACCGGCAGATCAAGCGCTACGGCGGCAACTACAGTCAGTTCGAGATCCTCCGCGCGCAGCAAATGTCGTTGCAGCAAAGCGCATTCGAGAAGCAGCAGAAGACGGTGGAGCATCTGCAGAGCTTCATCAACCGGTTCAAGGCGCAGGCGACCAAGGCGAAGCAGGCGCAAAGCCGCGTGAAAGCACTCGAGCGCATGGAAATCATCGCGCCCGCGCATGCTTCTTCGCCGTTCACCTTCGAGTTCCGCACACCTGACTCCGCGCCCAATCCAATGATGGTGATGGAAGGCGTACGCTGCGGGTACCACACGGAAGCGGGCGACGTGCCGATCGTGGAAGGTGTCACGCTCTCCATTCAGAACGGCCAGCGCATCGGTCTGCTGGGCGCTAACGGCCAGGGCAAATCCACGCTGATCAAGACGCTCGCCGGGACGTTGGAAGCGCTCAGCGGGACCGTGCGCGAAGGCAAGGGCTTGCGGATCGGGTATTTTGCGCAGCATCAGCTCGAAACCCTGCGTCCGGATGACTCCGCCTTGCAGCACGTCGCCCGTCTCGCGCCCGATACCCGCGAACAGGAACTGCGCGACTTCCTGGGTGGATTCAATTTCTCGGGCGAGATGGCGACCGCGAAGATCGCCCCGTTCTCCGGCGGGGAAAAAGCGCGTCTGGCACTCGCGTTGATCATCTGGCAAAAGCCGAATCTGCTTCTCCTCGATGAACCAACGAACCATCTCGACCTCGAAACACGGCACGCCCTGACCATGGCGCTGGCGCAATTCGAGGGGACGCTGATCCTGGTTTCGCACGATCGCCACTTGCTGCGCGCGACCACGGACACGTTCATGCTGGTGGCAAAACACCGCCTTCAGCCCTTTGACGGCGACCTCGACGATTATCGTGACTGGCTGCTCCAGCACGCGGCCGAGCAGCGCGCGGCCGCCAAGGAAGCCGGCAGTGACAGCGCGGACGACACGCTCGATTCGGGGCAGAACCGCAAGGAACAGCGCAGGCTGGAAGCGCAAGAGCGCCAGAAACTCTCGCACTTGAAGAAACCGCTGCAGTCGCGGATTTCGAAGATCGAGAAGGAGATGGACAAGCTGAACGCCGAGAAGGCGCAACTGGATGCGTTCGTAGCCGATGCCGCGAGCTACGAGCCGTCAATGAAATCCAAGCTGACCGAGTCGATTCGCCGTCAGGCCGACGTGAACATCAAACTCGAAGCGCTGGAAGCGCAATGGCTCGAGGCACACGAAGAACTCGAGCAGATCGGCTGACTTGAGTGAGTCCAGGCTAGCGCCGTGGCAAGGTTTGCCGTAGTATGCCTTCGTCGTCGTGCAGCACGTGCTTGCGGCCCTTGACGTGGCAGCGGATCGTTGCCACGACCTCGTCCTCAGTCACGTTTTCCGCCACCACGCGGCGGGAGATCTGCCCTTCCGCATCGATCCATTCGACGATTCTGCAGCCACCGCCCCACGGTTGCGGGATAGGTGCTGACACCCGGCAGCCACGCAGATGAAATGATGGGGCTGACGAAGTTTGATTTGCGTGTTTCAAGGCGTCGTCCTTTCCGCTCGTATCGGGGTTTGTCGCGATAGAAGCATAGAAAAAGGACGCGCCACGTGGGTTACAGGGACTGCACCGATTTTTACGCCACATTACGAAAGGGCCCGATCCCGATCGCGAGTCTTTCGCAAAATCAGTCGAACGCACGCGCCCGGTCGATTGCTTCTTCGATCCGGTCCACGGCGATCACTTCCAGTCCGTCGATAGGCTGTTTCGGCGCGTTCGCCTTCGGAATCAGTGCGATCGAAAAACCGAGCTTGGCCGCTTCCTTCAGCCGGTCCTGACCACGCGGCGATGGCCGGATTTCGCCCGCAAGACCCACCTCGCCGAACACGATCAAGCCCTTGGGCAACGGCTTGTTGCGCAGGGATGACTGAATGGCCAGCAGCACGGCCAGGTCGGCGGCGGGTTCTGTGATCTTCACACCGCCGACTGCGTTCAGGAACACGTCCTGATCGAAGCAGGCAATTCCCGCGTGCCGATGCAACACCGCCAGCAGCAATGCCAGCCGGTTCTGCTCCAGTCCCACGGCAAGGCGTCGCGGATTCGGCACGTGGGCGGTATCGACCAGTGCTTGTACCTCCACCAGCAGCGGCCGCGATCCCTCTTGGGTGACGAGCACGCAGGACCCCGGCACGCTCTGCTCATGCTGCGATAAAAACAGCGCCGATGGATTCGCCACGCCACGCAGACCGCGCTCGGTCATTGCGAATACACCAAGCTCGTTGACCGCGCCGAACCGGTTCTTGAATGCACGCACGAGCCGGAACGACGAATGGGTATCGCCTTCGAAGTACAGCACGGTATCAACGATATGTTCCAGCACACGAGGTCCGGCGAGATTGCCCTCTTTCGTCACGTGACCGACCATGATGATGGCCGTCCCGGTCTGCTTGGCGATCCGCGTCAGTTGCGCCGCGCATTCGCGCACCTGTGCAACCGATCCGGGTGCCGAAGTCAGCGCTTCGGAATAAACCGTCTGAATGGAATCGATGACCGCCACTTCCGGCCGTTCGGCATCGATGGTTGCCTGGATCCGCTCAAGCTGGATTTCCGCGAGCAGGCGCAAATCCGGCGCCGCGTTGCCCGAATCGCCGAGCAAGCCGAGCCGTTGGGCGCGCAATGCGATCTGCGCGCCGGATTCTTCGCCACTGATATAAAGCGCGGGCCGTTCACGCGCGATTTCCGCGAGCGATTGCAGCAACAGCGTCGACTTGCCGATGCCCGGATCGCCCCCGATCAACACCACGCCGCCCGCGACCAGACCGCCGCCCAGCACGCGATCGAACTCGCCGATACCCGTTGTGAAGCGCGGCACATCCGACGCTTCGATTTCCGACAAACGCTGCACAGGCGATGTCTTCGCCAGCGCCTGGAAGCGATGCGCCGACGGCGACTCCGCCACCGACTCCACCAGCGTATTCCACGCGCCGCAAGCCGGGCACTGGCCCTGCCATTTCGGCGCTTGCCCGCCGCATTCCGTGCATACGTAAAGCGTTTTAACCTTCGCTACTTTCGCCACTCGCCTTCCTGGGTTTCATCGTTACACACACAAACTTGCTGTTATTCAGCCCGCATCGGCACACGTTGCGCGACCGCGCACATCAGCTCGTAGCCGACCGTGCCGCACGCGGCGGCAACGTCATCGACAGGCAGCTTCGCACCCCACATTTCCACATGCGTTCCGATGCCAGCCGTCGGCACCGGCGTCAGGTCCACCGTGATCATGTCCATGGAGACGCGCCCGACAATGCGCGTGAGCACGCCATCCACAATGACAGGCGTGCCTTCCGGCGCGCAACGAGGATAACCGTCCGCATAACCGCACGCCACTACGCCAATGCGCATAGGCGAAGTGACGGAAAACGACGAACCATAGCCCACCGTCTGCCCTGCCGTCACGGTCTGCACGGCGATCAGTTCGGACGCGAACGTCATGGCCGGCTTCAGGCCGATATTCGCGACGTCCTCGGTCCTGCCCGACGGCGACGCGCCATACAGCATGATCCCCGGGCGCACCCAGTCGAAATGCGATCCGGCGTGCCAGAGCACGGCTGCCGAATTCGCCAGGCTGCGCGTGCCGGCAATGCCCTCGGCACCGCGCTCGAACGCTTCCATCTGATGGTCGATGCCGCGAGGACCGTCGGCATCGGAGAAATGGGTCATCAACGTGATCTGGCCAATGCCCTGCACCGCCCGCGCCCGTTCCCATGCGGCGCGAAAACGCTCGGGCGCGTAGCCCAGGCGGTTCATGCCCGTATTCATCTTCAGCTGGATATTCACCGGTTTCGACAAGCGCGCCATTTCGAGCATGCGCAACTGTTCGTCGCAATGAACGCCGGTTGTGAGGCTGTACCGGTCGATTACATCGATATCCGTCGGACGAAAAAAGCCTTCCAGCAGGAGAATGGGGCCAGCCCAGCCGAGTTCACGCAACTTAACCGCTTCCTCTAGGTCAAGAAGACCGAAACCATCGGTTGCACGCAATCCGGGGAACGCTCGCGCCAATCCGTGGCCATAAGCATTGGCCTTGACGACGGCCCATATCTTGGATTTCGGCGCATGCGCCCGTGCGATGGCCAGGTTGCTGGCGAGTGCGGCAGTGTGGACAGTAGCGGATAAGGGGCGCGGCATGGAAGGTTCGGTTGGATGAACGGGGAATTCCGCGAAAGCTGGCCGTCGTCGCGGACGGGGCATTTTCAAGGTCGGCGCGGTTACAGCGGACTGTGTTCCGATTGCGCTGGCGCGGTGGCAAACCGCCGCGCTGCGGTTGCACGAGAGACTTCGTACAGAAGACCTGTCAGCTCGCCGATGAACTTAAGACCGCGAACCCGGCACGAAATTCGAAAAGAACACATGTTTCGAATCAATACTTTATCGTCACCCTGATGCCAGCCGATGTTGCGGCACGCATGTCACATGAGCGCCAGGGGACTGTCATGGAGGTTACTGCTAGTCAGAATGCGCCTATTTTCGTGTTATAAAGCCGTGCACACAACCCATTTCAAACAGAAATTGCCTGAACGGGAGCCTGAGCGCGAACCCGGACGCGAAAGACGAGCGCGCCGTGCGGAAACGGGGCGGATCACCCGCAGTGCGGACTAGCATCGGATCAGATGAAAAAAGGTTTTTACACCATCATGGCCGCGCAGTTTTTCTCGTCGCTGGCCGACAACGCCCTTCTGATCGCTGCGATCGCCCTGCTGAAAGATCTTCACGCCCCGAACTGGATGACGCCGCTGCTCAAGCTGTTCTTTGTGCTGTCATACGTAGTTCTGGCTGCTTTCGTAGGTGCCTTCGCCGACTCACGGCCGAAGGGTCACGTGATGTTCGTCACCAACTCCATCAAGGTAGTCGGCTGCCTGACCATGCTGATCGGCGCGCACCCGCTGCTGGCGTATGGCATTGTCGGTTTCGGCGCGGCCGCATACTCGCCCGCGAAGTACGGCATTCTCACCGAACTGCTGCCTGCCGACCGTCTGGTCGCGGCCAACGGATGGATTGAAGGCACCACGGTCGGGTCGATCATTCTCGGCACGGTCATGGGCGGTGCGCTGATCAGTCCACATATAGCGTCGCACATACTTTCGCTACATATTCCCAAGGTCGATACGCCCGCCGAAGCGGCCATGCTCGTGATCGTGTTCATGTACATCGTCGCCGCAATCTTCAATCTGCGGATCCCCGATACCGGCGCACGTTATCCGAAGCAGGAACATCGCCCGATCAAACTCATCACCGACTTCGCCGATTGTTTCAATGCGCTCTGGCACGACAAGCTCGGGCAGATCTCCTTGGCCGTGACCACGCTGTTCTGGGGCGCGGGCGCGACCTTGCAGTTCATCGTGCTGAAGTGGGCGGAAGTGTCGCTCGGCATGTCACTGTCGGAGGCGGCGATTCTCCAGGCGATCATCGCGGTCGGAGTGGCCGTGGGTGCAATTCTCGCGGCGGCGCGCGTGCCGCTGAAGAAGTCACTGTCGGTGCTGCCGGTTGGCATCATGATGGGCGTCGCGGTGATGCTGCTCGCGTTCTATTCGAAGCATCTTTTCCCGGTGCACTGGGGCATCTATTTTGGTCGCATGCACCTTCCGGGTTACCTGATCGTCGCGTATATCTTCCTGATGATCGTCGGCGGCCTGTCGGGCTTTTTCGTGGTGCCGATGAACGCGCTGCTGCAACATCGCGGACACGTGCTGCTTTCGGCCGGGCATTCGATCGCGGTGCAGAACTTCAACGAGAATCTTTCGGTGCTCGTGATGTTGTGCCTGTATGCCGTGCTCGTCTGGCTCGATGTACCGATTCAATTCGTGATCGTGCTGTTCGGCACCTTTGTCTGCCTGATGATGTACTTCGTCATGCGGCGGCATCAGGCCAATCAGCGCGCGTTCGATTCGGTCGCGCTGATCGGCGAATCACGCCACTGAACCCGGCCGAACCCGGCACGACGCGAGCGAAGCCGGACGCGCGATAATCCGGCTATCCATTTCTCTTCACGCCAGACTTCATGCTCGCCGCCGATCTCTTTTCGTTCGCAAACCGTGTGCGCGAACGCGCGCCGCTCGTCCATTGCCTGACGAATCTCGTTGTCACGAATTTCACGGCCAACGTGCTGCTCGCGATCGGCGCAGCGCCGGCGATGGTCGTCGCGCGCGAGGAAGTCAGCCAGTTTGCGCCGATGGCGAACGCGGTATCGGTGAATCTCGGCACGCTCGACCTGCCGCAAAGCCGTGCGATCCGCGCCGCCGTCA
>NZ_JBSIPA010000818.1:0-1333 GCF_053574605.1 Caballeronia sp. M23-90
TCCGTCACGCAATCCGCCGTGCGTGCGCTGGTCGCGCGCTATCAGGCGAACGCGCGCTCGCTCGTGGATGGCCTTTTTCCCGAATATCGCGGCAAGCTGCGCGTGGCGCCGACAAGTCTGCGGCTGCACCAGGTGGAAACGCGCGAGACGTCGTGGCGCAAGGACGACAGCCGTCTTCACGTCGATGCCTTCCCGTCGCGGCCCAATTACGGCGAGCGCATCCTGCGCGTGTTCACGAACGTGAATCCGGATGGCGCCCCGCGCGTGTGGCGTGTCGGCGAGCCGTTCGAAGACATGGCAAAGCGCTTTTTGCCATCGATAAAATCGCCGGTTCCCGGCTCCGCGTGGCTCATGAACCTGCTGAAAATCACCAAGACACCTCGCAGCGAATACGATCACCTGATGCTTAATCTGCACGATTCAATGAAAGCGGACCTTGGTTATCAAAAGACTTCGCCGCAGCAGGAAATGCCGTTTCCGCCCGGCTGCGTCTGGGTGTGTTTCTCCGATCAAACCTCGCACGCCGTAATGGCCGGCCAGTACATGATGGAGCAAACCTTCTTCCTTCCGGTGAACGCGATGGTGCAGCCTGAATGCGCGCCGCTCGGCATCTTGCAGCGCCTGAAGGGAAGGGCGCTGGTTTGAGCGCCGCCCGGCTTCAGTCCTCGACGGAGTGCCGATGCTGAGGCTCGTGTACCGCGCGCTATGGTGGATCGTCGCGCCGCTTGCCGTACTGCGGCTTTTGATCCGGTCGCGGCGGGAGCGTGGGTATCGCGAGCATATTGGCGAGCGGTTCGGTTTTGGCCCCGCGCGTCGTGGCGATGAACTTTCGCCGCTGATCTGGGTTCACGCGGTATCGGTGGGCGAGACACGCGCGGCGCAACCATTGATCGAAGCGTTGCAGCGCGCGTTTCCCGACGCCCGCATTCTCCTCACGCACATGACGCCGAGCGGTCGCGCGACGGGCGAGCAGTTGTTCGGCGAGCGTGTATCGCGCAGTTATCTTCCCTATGACTCCCCGTCGCTCGTGCGGCGGTTTTTGCGCGCGTGGCGGCCATCGATTGGCATCGTGATGGAGACGGAGGTCTGGCCGACGCTCATCGATGAGTGCAAGCACGCTGGCGTTCCACTGGTGCTGACGAACGCGCGGATGTCGGAGCGTTCGTTCAAGCGCGCGGCGAAATTTGGCAACGCAACGCGCGAAGTGTGCGGCGGTTTTTGCGCGCGTGGCGGCCATCGATTGGCATCGTGATGGAGACGGAGGTCTGGCCGACGCTCATCGATGAGTGCAAGCACGCTGGCGTTCCACTGGTGCTGACGAACGCGCGGATGT
>NZ_JBSIPA010000819.1:0-1328 GCF_053574605.1 Caballeronia sp. M23-90
CAACGTGGAACATCAGCAACTGACCGTTCAGGCTGATCATGCGGATCAGGGTCACGGGGTCGTCGGCTGTGGTGCCCGTGATGCGCGCCATCAGCCGCGAGGTGACATCGTTCAATGGCTGGCGTACGCGGCGCAACGTGGAACATCAGCAACTGACCGTTCAGGCTGATCATGCGGATCAGGGTCACGGGGTCGTCGGCTGTGGTGCCCGTGATGCGCGCCATCAGCCGCGAGGTGACATCGTTCAATGGCTGGCGTACACGGCGCGTCAGGATCTCGGTTGCAATGGAAGGCTCGTGGCCCACCTGTTCCCGCGCGAAAAACAGCCGGTGATTTGTCGTCCCGCAACCTTTCGCGAACATCCGGTCGGCGATGGCTTCCTGAATGCGAATGAAAGCATCGATCAGCAGCGGCACGGCGGCGTTGTTTTCCAGCACCTGATTGGCATGCGCCACGACCGGCTCGAAATTGACCGCGGCTTCGTCGGCCATGTATTCCGCACACGCGCGATACACACCCTCTTTGTTCTCGAAGTAGTACTGCAGCGCCGGGGCATTGACGCCCGCGCGGGCAGCGATCTCGCGCGTCGATGCACCATCGAACCCGTGTTCTCCAAAAGATTCGATCGCCGCCACAATAATTCGCAGCCGTGTTTCGTCTCCACGTACGTAACCGCCTTCTGACGGACGGCGCAGCCTTTTTGTGTCGCTCATTCCAGCCTCCCAACGTCCAGGTGCAAAATATATCACTTGACACAATTCTTCCAACTGGAATAATTCTTCCGATTGGAATAAATTGGATTTTATAAAACGATGTCAACAACCGCCGGATCACCTCCGCAGGATCGCCTGCCGCAAGACTCCGCCGCTCAAGCTCCCCGTTCCCGACGCCGCCTGATCCTGATGGGCCTCGGGCTCGTGGTCATTGTCGTGGGCGGAATCTGGCTCGCGCGCTGGTGGACGGTCGGGCGCTTCATTGAAAGCACGGACGACGCGTATCTTCAGGCCGACAGCGTCACCGTTGCGCCGAAAGTGAGTGGTTATGTAACCGACGTGTACGTGGGCGACAACGCGACCGTCAAGGCCGGCGACCCGCTCGTGCGGCTCGATACGCGCCAGTATCAGGCGTCGCTCGAGCAGGCGGAAGCGACCATCGCGGCGCGCACGGCGGACATCCAGAAGGCGCAGGCGGATATCCTGCAGCAGCACGCGAATATCGATCAGGCAAAGGCGCAGGAACAGGTCGCGCGTTTCAGCGCCCAGCACGCACGCGATGAAGTCCAGCGCTATGCGCCGCTCACCGCCACGGGCGCGGAAACCCGCGAGCGA
>NZ_JBSIPA010000820.1:0-1323 GCF_053574605.1 Caballeronia sp. M23-90
TTGGAACATGCCATTGCCCGCAAGACGTCGCGCCGCGACGCACCGCGCCGCGTCAGGTTCTCGAGTTCGGATGCGAGCGCGGCATTGGCATGTTCCATGTGTTGCTTGTTCATTCGAACTTCTCCGCGAGAGTGTCTGGAATACAGCGTATTGGGGGAAACAGCGGGGTGCCCTGCGGGCTCAGACGAACACGTCCTTGATGCGGTAATACGTGCCAACGAGCGGCAGGAACCAGGGTTTGCCGGTGTGGCCTGGAATGGCCGGCCACTCGAACTCGCGCCATGGATTTGCGCTCTCGCGGCCATCGATCACATCAGCCATGACCTGGCCCATGTGCGTCGACATCTGCGTGCCGTGGCCGCTGTAACCCATGGAGAAATAAATGCCTTCGTGCTGACCTGCGCGGGGCAGGCGGTCAGCGGTGATATCGACAAGACCGCCCCAGCAGTAATCAATGCGCGCCTGCGCCAGCGCCGGGAACATCGCGGCAAGGTTTTGCTGCAGGATCCGCCCGCTCTTCGCGTCCGATGGCCGTTCCGACGCCGTGAAACGCGCGCGTCCACCGAACAACAAGCGCGAATCCGGTGTCACGCGAAAGTAGTTGTGCATCAGCCGCGTGGTCGTATAGGCGCGGCGATTCGGAAACACCTCGGCTATCAAGTGCGCCGGCAACGGCTCCGTCACCACGATGAACGATCCAACCGGCGCGAGCCTGCGCCTGTACCAGTTGAACGGCCCCTGTCGTGAAGGCCCCGTAGCCACGAGCACCTGTTTTGCCCTGATCTCACCCCGCGCCGACACGATCCGGTAGGCGCCCTCGCCGTCTTTTTCGATCACGCTCACGCCCGCGTTTTCATAAAGCTTAGCGCCGTATCGCGCGGCGGCATCCGCCAAACCGACAGTGAATCGGCCCATGTGCATCTGGCCACCATGACGCTGCAGCAATGCGCCGTGGAAACTGTCCGACTGGATCTCGGAGCGTAGCTGCTCGCGTCCGATGATCTCGATGTTCGTATCGACTTCGCGCCGGATGACTTCGGCGGTCTTTTCCAGATGCGCGAAGTGATGCGGTTTCGAGGCCAGCTTGAGCTTGCCCGACGGCAGGTAATCGCAATCGATGTTTTCTTCGCGTATCAGCCGCTCGACCGTATCGACGGCGCTCGCATAAGCGCGGTAGCAGGCGCGGGCCTTGACCACGCCAAGCTGCTCGACCAGCGCCGCGAAATCCTGCGCGACACCGGTGTTCACCTGTCCGCCGTTGCGCCCTGATGCACCGCCGCCAATGCGCCCTGCTTCCAGCACCGCCACCGAAGCGCCGCGCTA
>NZ_JBSIPA010000821.1:0-1315 GCF_053574605.1 Caballeronia sp. M23-90
CACGCGCACAGCCAGTTTTTCGAGGTCGGGGGGAATCGCGTCGAGGTTCGTTTCGGCGCGAATGGTCGCGAACGACGCACGATAAATCGCCTGCCCGTCGCGGATGTAATCAAGCATCGGTGGTGCTCCGGGCGAGCCAGCGGGCCGCCTCTTCAATGGTTATGCGCCGGGCGACCGGTTCAGACGCTTGCGTGTATACATCGTAGCGGCCGGGCGCGACGGCGAGCAGGGTTGTGTCGACGTGATGAGCCGCCGCGCAGGAACGCGCGCATCCGCTCAAGTGGACGTTGCCTGTTTCGGGCATCAAGGACGCAAGTTGATGCGCGTCCGCCTTGGTATCGGAGAAACCTTTGGCGCAGCCTTGCGAACCCGTGCATGCGATGAGGCGCGCGAAGGGCTCGTTCGGCGTGGTTGCGAGGTCGAGCGCCTTGAGCCGGTCGATGGTTGATCCGGCGTCTGCCACAGGTATGTCAAGCAGCATCACGCTTTGCCACGGCGTCATGCGCATGCGCGGCGCGATGTCGGCGAGCGCCCGGAGCGTGGTTGCATCCAGACGGCCCAGCGGTATCTGCGCACCGATGCACACCGCGCCTTCGTTGCGTTGCGGATGCACGCCGAAACGCAGTTGTGCATTGGACGAAGGGCGAAGCCAATCTTTTGTGTCTTGCTTGAGCTGGAAATCGAGCTTCTGCTGCACGTGGTCAAGAACCGCTTCGGCTGAATACGTCTGCAGCAAGTCCCGCATCCTCGTCTGCTCCGGCAGCGCAAGATCGAGGAATGTATGCAACACCGCGTTCATCAAGTCGGGGATGTGCACGGACTCGACCGACGCGGCCGCAGGCAAATGCTCCGCGCAAGTCGGTGGACAACCGCCAAGTCCGAATGCGAACCGATCCGCCGATAGCGCCGAAAACCAGACATCGTGAGGATGATCGAGCATGGCAAGACGCTCGCCGCCGTCGAGCATGATTGCAAATTTCGGCGATAACTCGCGCAGACGCGCATCGTGCTGCATTTGTTCGAGCAACACGCGAGCGATCGGCGTGACGTCCACAATGGCATGCGGATCGAGACCGGCGAGCGGGCTGAGCATGAGGTTGCGCAGATCGTCCGCGTCCTGCGTGGCGGGCCCCAGTCCTGCTTCGATCAAACGGGAAATCAACGCATCTTCAGCGTCCGGCCGCACGCCTCGAATCTGCAGGTTCGAGCGATTCGTTGCATCGATGACACCCGATCCACACGTCATCGCCACATCCGCCACCACACGCGCCTGCGCCGCGCTCATCTCGCCGCCGGTCAGGCGAATGCGGCACAA
>NZ_JBSIPA010000822.1:0-1297 GCF_053574605.1 Caballeronia sp. M23-90
GCGGCTTTGACGAACTACTTTCAACTCTGAGTCTTTGCCAGTCATAGGTGTCCACCTCCAAATTGGTGGACACCTATGCTCCTCGCTCAGAGCGTCAGTTGGTAGACGTCGAAAATGGATCGCTTACGTTCTACCTGAGCGATGAGGAGACGCTGAAAGAACAAGAGAAAAACTTCGTCGCCGCGGAGCGGGGCCTCAAAGCATGTATCACCCGGGCAGCAGATACGCAAACGTGGGCGGTGAGCAATGCCGACGCGCTTTACATTGCAGCACTGTTGCAGCTTCACGATGATCAGCTGCGTTTGGTGCCCGTACATCGGCTGGATAAAGCCAAGCATCGATTGGACAAACTTTTCGCCCAAGGCGAAGGGTTTCCAAGCTTTGATTTCTGAGCGGCCACCTGGGAAGTCTCGGTCTTCGCGCTTACATTGGCCGTTCATGAGAGCGGGTGCCGTACAATCCCGTGAACTCGTGCCCTCAGTCAAAGATACGCGCATCCCGCCCTTAAAAGCTATTGTCGCCTCCAAAGCGTATCGCGAACGAAAAGCGTCAATCGCGCGGCCGACGAGCTTGGGCTGACACCGTCTGCGGTCAGCCATCAGCTTGCGAACCTTGAAGCCATGGTTGGGCGGCCGTTATTTGCCAGCTATGGACGTGGCCTCGTGTTGACTGCGACGGGTCAGCAATATCTGACCGACGTCACCGGATCACTCGCTGACAACCATACGGGCAACGGGCAGCCGGGGACACAAGCCGCGACCATCGCACCAGCCCCCACGCGAAACCGTCAAATGTGTCTGCTCCCCGTAGGAAACGCGAGTGGCTTGAATCCGGCAGCTCAATTCTGCAGCGTATACCACAGCGCTAGAAAATAGTTCCGGCGTCCGTGTTCAGGGTATCAAAGCTCTTCGATGCTGCGCATTTGGTGATCGCCGTTACCGCGAGAGACGCCAGTTTGCGGACACCGGTCGGTCGCGCTAGCAGATCTAATGGACAGCATTAGCGCTCCAATGGACACAGCTAGCAAATCTAACGATCTCCAAGCGCCGGTGATGGCGAGCGCTTAATTGTCCGTTATTGGCAAAATCATGGTGGCGCACGAAATCCCCCGAAATAGCGCGAACCTGTCTAGCAGGCTGGTGAAATACCTCGTGTGGCGGTCATCCGTAACGTGGGCGTAAACGTTGAACTGATGTCATCAATGAGAACGAGATGGAACAGATGCGCGGACCGGATGGCTTTACCGAATCTATGTTCACAGTGTTGAAGCTGGATGATTTCGTGCCGAAGGACCATC
>NZ_JBSIPA010000823.1:0-1293 GCF_053574605.1 Caballeronia sp. M23-90
TTGAAAACGACTTGCGCCGTGCCGCCGGCTTCCGTGCTCAGCCAAAGCCGCTCGTGCTGGCGCAGCTTCAGGGAATCGCCGGGGACGAGCCAGTAGTCTTCGGTATCGTTGCTGCGCGTGGCCCATACCGGCGCGCCGAGAACCGACAGCTTGACGCTGTTGCCAATACGCATCGGCACCGTTTCGCCATCGGCTATTTCGAACGTGATGCTTGTGGATATTTCTCGCATGACAGCCTCCGCCAAAAATCGTGTTGATGACTAGAAGATAGACTCAGCAAGGGTTTAAGCAAAACGAGCAATTTTCGTCTGTATGTGAGATATATTCACACATACACACATTCGAGCCGATGACCGTGGACCTACGCCAACTCCCCGCTCTCAATGCGTTGCGCGCCTTCGAAGCCGCCGCGCGCCACGAAAGCTTCTCGCGCGCCGCCGACGAACTCTTCGTCACCCACGGCGCCGTGAGCCATCAAATCCGGGCGCTCGAGGCGGATCTCGGCGTCACGCTCTTCGTTCGCGATGGCAAGCGCGTGCGGCTGTCGGATACCGGGCGGCAATACGCCGCGGAAGTCCGTACGACCCTCGCCACGCTCGCCGAAGCTACGCGGCGGGTACGTGCAGGGGATCGCGACCGGCGGCTGGTGGTATCGATGCTGTCGTCGTTTTCCGCGCGCTGGGTGACGCCGCGAATTGGCGGGTTTATCGAAGAGCATCCGGAAATCAACCTCGAACTGCTCTCGACGAACGAACTGACCGATTTCACGCGCGAAGACGTCGATGTCGCCATTCGCTTCGCGAGCACCGGGAAATACGCGGGGTTGCATTCCGAAGAACTGCTCGATGAAGTGTTTTTCCCTGCCTGTTCGCCGAACTTCCGCGGCGGCAAGCTGCCTCGCACGCCCGCCGATATGGCCGACGCGCCCTTGCTGCGTTCACACGATGAACTTTGGCGCCCCTGGTTCGACGCAGCCGGGCTCGTGGACCTGCCCGAACCCAAGCGCGGCGTTCTTTACGAAGATTCGTCGAATTTGCTACAGGCCGCCATTCAAGGGCAAGGGATCGCGCTCGTGCGCCGGTCGCTCGCCATGCATGAAATCGTGGCGGGACGGCTTGTGAGACTTTTCAATATTGATGGGCCGAGCCCGTGGAATTACTACTTCGTGTGTCCGCTGGCGCTGCTCGGGACGCAGCGCGTGCAGACGTTTCGCGCGTGGCTGCTGGACGAGATCATGCAGTTCAAGCAGCTTTACGAGCGCACGCCGGCCGTGTGCGACGGGCCTGCGCGCAA
>NZ_JBSIPA010000824.1:0-1289 GCF_053574605.1 Caballeronia sp. M23-90
GGTGTAGGTAGTGTAGGATCGCAGCCGAATTCGACCCAGGACAGTCATGCATCCCTTGTATCAGGCGGAGTTCTCAGGCCGCTATCTCGACGCTTACAGTTCCGCTTTCGGCACCCTGCCGCTCGTGAACGTGGTGTAGGTAGTGTAGGATCGCAGCCGAATTCGACCCAGGACAGTCATGCATCCCTTGTATCAGGCGGAGTTCTCAGGCCGCTATCTCGACGCTTACAGTTCCGCTTTCGGCACCCTGCCGCTCGTGGCGCAGTATGGTTTCGCGATCGTCTTCGGGCTGGTGATCGGCAGCTTCCTGACAGTCGTCGTGCACCGTCTGCCGATCATGCTGGAGCGTGCGTGGCAGGCTGAAACCACTGCCGTGGAAAGCGATGTAAAACCGAAGCCAATAGAACGCTACAACCTCGCCGTCCCGCGCAGCGCATGTCCACATTGCGGCCACGTGCTGCGTCCATGGGAAAACATCCCGGTCGTGAGCTTTCTGCTGCTGCGCGGCCGTTGCGCCAAATGCCACGCCCGGGTGAGCGCGCGCTACCCGCTGACGGAGTTGGCGACCGCGCTGCTCGCTGCTCTCTCGCTCTATGCGTTCGGGCCAGACTGGATCGCGCTCGTGGCGTTCGGCTTGTGCGCCATGCTGCTCGCCATGAGCCTTATCGACTTCGACACCCGCTATCTCCCCGACTCGCTAACCTTGCCGCTGCTGTGGGCGGGTCTGATCGTCAATCTCGGCGATACGGGCTTTGCTCCGCTAAGCGAAGCCGTGATCGGGGCCATCGCGGGATATCTATTTCTGTGGTGCGTGTATTGGCTCTTCCGGCTCGTACGCGGCGTGGAAGGAATGGGTTACGGCGACTTCAAGCTGCTCGCCGCGCTCGGCGCGTGGCTCGGCTGGGAAGCGTTGCCCCAGATCGTGCTGGTTTCTGCCATTGCGGGCGCGATCTTCGGGCTGGTGGCTACCGGCATAGGCAAGATGCGCTTCGAGGAACCGCTGCCGTTCGGGCCCTTCCTCGCCGCGGGCGGCGTCATCACGCTTTTCTTCGGCACGCCGTTCTATACGCTGTTTGGATAAAGGGGGAGTCACGAGATGTTCAGCATTGGCCTGACCGGCGGGATAGGAAGCGGCAAGACGACCGTGGCGGATATGTTCTCGGCGCGCGGCGTAACGGTCGTCGACGCCGACCTGATCGATGTAGACCCGCGCGGCAAACGATCCAGCGCTTCTGTCAAATCACGCGCGAGCGCGGAAGGCTCCACGCCAAAATGCTTGATGATCCGGA
>NZ_JBSIPA010000082.1:0-19042 GCF_053574605.1 Caballeronia sp. M23-90
TAGCCTTCCTCCTGCCACGCCTTGTTTTGCCGGCACGCTTCGCGCAATACCCACTCGGCCAATGGCCCGATCAGCCCGCATTCTTCCGCGATGGGAATGAACGAATTCGGCGATACCAGCCCGAACTGGGACGCGACCGCTATCGCCAGTCTGATCGGGCCAGCGCACTACAACATCGCTTCAGTTGCCAGCTTCAGTGATGAACGCAACCTGTTGCGGCTCAGGAAAGCGTTCGAAATAGCGGGGCGCACCGGCATGGATGTCGACCGCCTGTTCGACTGGGCCGATCCGGGCAGCGGCTTCTGGAATTGTCATGCGATCGCGGAGGCGGTGCGCCGTGCGCTGCAGGCACGCTACGTGCCCACGCAATGGGACGCCGTCATCAAGCCGCTCAACGACGGACTCCGCGAAAACCGCAAGCAGGCGTTGATCGCCTATCTGCTGCCACAGCAGCCGCTGGTCGACTGGGGGGTGATCGACGCGGACAGTCTGTTCGAGTTTCTCCTCATCGATGTGCAGATGGGCACGTGCATGGAGACCTCGCGAATCAAGCAGGGCATCGCCTCCGTTCAGCAGTTTGTGACGCGCTGCATGATGGGACTGGAAGCGCCAAACGTGCCGATCGCCGCGCTCGACCGCGGGCGCTGGGAATGGATGAAGGAGGAGTCGTCCTGGGAGCTGAATCGGCGTACCTTCGTTTACCCCGAGATCAGCCTTCAGGAATCGTTGCGCGACGACAAAAGCCCGTTCTATGTAAATCTCGAATCGGCGTTGCTGCAGAAGGACGTCGATCCGGACATGATCGAATCGGCGCTGCACACTTATCTCTTCGAACTCGACACCGTGGCGAACATGGCCGTCGTCGGCTTGTACGTCCAGTCAAGCGGCAATGGCAGACCGGCCGTGCTGCACATTTTCGGACAGACCCGCAACACGCCGGACAGCCTCTACTACCGTACGTTTTCCTGTCCGGACGATTCGTTCTCGACCGGCGACTGGAGCGCGTGGACACCGATGCAGGTGCAAGTCACCCGCTATTCGACATCGCCCGATTCGTCGTCGGCGACGCTCAGCGGCGTCTACCTCGCGCCGGTCGTGTGGGACGGCCGGCTGCTGGTGTTTTTCCCGGAGTTCACGAAGAAGTCAGTACCGGACAACGCCACGCAATCGGCCAAGTTCGACGATATGCATGGGCGCACAATCGGCTCGGCGCGATCCAGTGACTACTGGGAGATCAAGCTGGCGTGGAGCGAATTGCGCGACGGCAAGTGGACGCAGAAGCAGGTGAGTACGGATCAGGTGCTGCATTGCATTCTCACGACGCCCGGCAACCCGACGCAAGGCCCCGCGCTGAGCTCGACTCCGCCGTTAGGAGATGGAAGTGGCGGGAGCGCGACGTCGTCGGTGACGGATATCTCGAAGTATCTGTTTCTGCCGAGCGTGCTCGCCGAAAGCGTTGCCCCTCCGCAAGATGCCAGCGTCGCGATCGATGTCGCTTACGCAGCCCCCGCCGAGTCCGCTTCTAGCGGATCAGCAGTCGCGTCATTTGCACGTTTTGTCTTCACGGGAAATGAAGTCCACACGACAAAGATCAGCGGCGCGACCTTGCAAACGAACACGAGCGACAGGTGGCAATTCCAGTATTTCAATCAGAGCGTAAGCAGCAGTTCGGTTATCCAGCGTCTTTATCCGCTCCAGTCAGACGGCTCGGGCAAGCCGGTCCGATTCGACCTTGCGCCCTATGTCAATCTGACGTCGCGCGGATGCATCCTTGAGTTGGGTACCGCGCACGGGGCCATGCTCTTTTACCCGCCAGCACACGGACTCGTCAGCGCAAGCGCGACGGAAGATCTTCCCGGCCTGTATCAGTCCTTTCACACGGCTACGACCGTTAATCCGGGCGTCGTCGACGTTTCCTTCGGTGCGACGGGCACTGCGTCATCCCCCAGCTACAGTGAACTAAAGGGCCCGTACGCGTTGTACAACTGGGAACTGGGCTTTCACGCACCGATGGCGCTGATCGACAAGATGTCGAGCGCGCAGCAGTTCGACGCCGCGTTGAACCTGTTTCGGCTCATCTTCGATCCGTCCTCCGAGGCCACCGACCCGCAGCGTGTCTGGCAGTTTCCTCCATTCAAGCTGATCAACCCGCAGGCGACGCTCGAGGCCAAGCTGGAATCGCTGCTACCGAACACGCCGGATACGGACGTGCAAGCCTGGCGCGACGCGCCGTTCGAACCGCACGTCGTCGCGCGCGCTCGGCCGACCGCTTACATGAAATGGACCGTGCTCCAGTACGTGCAGTTGCTGATCGACTATGGCGACTCGTACTTCCGGCTAAACACGCTCGAAAGCGTGCCGCTCGCGATTCAATGCTATGTGTGGGCGTCGCATATCCTGGGTCCGCGTCCGCAGGTGATTCCGAAGCGCGGCACGATTCTGCCGGAGACATACTGCTCGCTGCTGGACAAATGGGACGCCTTCAGTGACGCGATGGTCGAACTGGAGTTGGTCTTTCCCTTCAGCAACCAGACGACCCAGCCGGTCGTCAGCAGCAATCATGTCGTTGGCCTGCCCAATATCTTCGGATTCGCAACCTCGCTGTATTTCGGCATTCCGCCCAATGCGCGCCTGACGTCACTGCGAGCGTTGATTGACAATCGCCTCAACAACATCCGTCATTGTCGCGACATCAACGGTGTGTTCCGGCGTCTGCCGTTGTTCGATTTTTCGCTCGACGAAGACTTGCTTGCGCAGGCACAAGAAGAAGGCCTGACCGTCTCGACGACCCTCGACGACCTGCTGGCGCCGGTGCCCAATTATCGCTTTAACTATCTGCTGCAAAAAGCTTACGCGTTCGCGGGCGAGGTCAAGGCGATGGGCGCGGCCTATGTGGCGGCACGCGAGAAGGGCGACGCCGAAGGACTCGCCGCGCTGCGCGCCGCACACGAAGCGACCTTGCTACAACTGGTGCTCGGCGTGAAGCAGCGTCAGCTCGACGAGGCGAATCAGGCGCTGGCTGCCTTGCAGCAAAACCGTATGGCTCCGGTCGCGCGCTTGCAGCATTATCTGCGGTTGATCGGCGGCGACTTGAGTCAGGTGCCGACGCCCGATGACGACTTTGCGCAGATCGACGATCCGATCGAGACGCCTATCGCCGATAGCGGCCTCGTGCTCAGTCCGTACGAGCAGCAGGAGATGAGCGCGGCTGCCGCTGCGGCGGTCGTGCATGCGGACGTGGGGATGCTCGAGAGCATGAGCTCGGCGTTGAGCATCATTCCGGAGCTAGGCACTAACGTCTCCCCGTTCGGGATTGGCATCTCACTCCAGTTCGGCGGGCGCGAGCTGAGTGCGATCGTGCAGTCGATCGCGCGCAGACAACAGGTCCTCGCCGACATCCTTTCCTATGACTCCGCCAACGCGGGACGAAAGGGCGGCTATCTGCGGCAACTACAGGATCGCGTGCTTCAGGCCAACACGGCCGGGCTGGAGATAAAGAGCATCGACAAACAGATACTCACGCAGAACATCCGCATCGACATTGCCACCAAAGAGATCACAAGCCAGAAACAGCAGGTCGCGGATGCTCAGGCGATCGTCGATTATCTGAGCAACAAGTACACGAACCAGCAACTCTACACATGGATGGACAGCGCGCTGCGCGCGTTGCACTATCAGGTGTATCTTCTCGCGTACGACATGGCGTGTCGCGCCGAAGCGGTATTTCGTTTTGAGCGGGCTCCAGCCGGCGCGCCTTTTTTGGCGAACGGCTATTGGGATGCGTCGCACGACGGCGTGCTGGCGGGCGAAACGCTCGAAATGGCGCTGCGACAGATGGAGGCGGCGTATGTGGCCAACCGGCCTTACGACTTCGAGGTCACGCGGCCCCCAGTGTGGCTGCGCGAGATCGATCCGCTCGCATTGGTGGAGTTGCGCGCGACGGGCACCTGTGAGTTTTCGTTGCAAGAGTTCCAGTTCGATCGCGATTCGCCCGGGCACTACATGCGCCGGATCAAGACGCTCGGCGTCGACATTCCCTGTGTAGTCGGGCCAGGCATCAGCCTAAGTGGCACGCTGACGCTGTTGCAACATCGGTTTCGAGTGAATACCCAGGACGGCCAGAACGGGTATGCCGAAATTCCTGGCGATCCCAGGTTCACGACGCTCAATGTACCGATCGATGCCATCGCAATCTGCAGCGGACAGAACGAACATGGCGCATTCGAGTTGACCTTTAATGGAGAGCGCTACCTGCCGTTCGAGGGGGCGGGCGCCATCAGCCGCTGGCGCCTCGAGTTGCCGCCGGACTTCCGGCCATTCGACTACGACACGATTTCGGATGTCGGTTTGCGTTTGCAATACACTGCATGCGACGGCGGCGCGCACTTCAAGAGCCTGGCAATGCAGCATTTCGGGAGCTATGTGGCCGGCGTGGCGGAAGCCTTCGGATCGCGCGACGGCCTGTTTGCTGCATTCGAACTCGCGCGCGATTTTCCGGAGGAGTGGTATCGAGGCACGCAGCCAGACTCGAACGGCGTGCGTCAGTTCATGATCGACAGTCTCGCGGAGCGGTTGCCGCATGCGTGGCGCTACGCGCGAGGCATGCCGCGGCCGCCGGCGAACATCGTCGGCACCGACGCATGGTTCGTCTACGATTCGACCGTGCCGTTGCAGCCCGGAACGCCAGTTTTCGCCGGTTCTATCGTGTTCCAGGCCGACTCGTCGATACTGCCGGGGGCTACCACCATGACCGTCGAAGCCGCGAATGCCCTCAGCACGACATCGGATCAATGGAAGTTCGGGTTTGTGTTTTCGGGTGCTCCGGCTACAGCTAGCCAACGTCGAGCGTGGCTAATTTTGCGTTATGTGGTGAGTTGAATCGTGGGCGAGACGGACGTGGAAACGGATGATGCGCGTCACTTCGACGGAAACTTGTTTAGGTTGCCGGAGGCTCCAGATCGAACATTCGGGAACATTGCGAATGATCGCGTTGAGCTCGCGGGCTCGTACGCGATAGGTCGATGCTGATCATCGGAGCTTACACTGGTTAGCGAGAAAACAAACGTTGAGAACAGCGAAGCTAATGATGTCGAGGAACACGGCGCGAAATTAAAAAGCGAAACTATAGAACGATCGGATTTTTCAACAAAGCTTCAGTAACGAGGTGCCCATTGGAAACCGACCTATTCCCAGTTGTTCAGTTGCCTAACACCCCGAACCACCTTGCACCGGATGGATCTGAGATACGACTCCTTCCGAATTTAGCCGGCGGCGGACTGTGTCATTGCACTTTGCCTTCCTGCAAAACATCCGCTGCCATCTTCCACAAAAATGTGGAAGAGATCTGGTACGTCTTGAGCGGTGAAGGCGAGATTTGGAGGGAGCTTGGCGAAAGGAAGAGTGTCACTCCACTATGCATCGGAACGGCGCTTACAATCCCGCAACGCACGCGTTTTCAGTTCCGTAATACGGGAGTGCAGCCTTTGTGTATTCTTATCGTTACCATGCCGCTATGGCCGGGTCCTGAAGAGGCTGTCCCAGTTTCCGGCGTATGGTAAGGAGCGATTCCATCCGGCGAAAGTAGGTGTTCGGTAGCACGAGTCTTGTCGTTCGCCGAAGGCAACGTTGACCTTGATCGTACTTTTGGGATGGCGGTCATATATCCGAGACGATTTATCGGCTCGTATGGCCAGTATCGTTGTTCTTCGCGTATTACGGCCAATACTGCTGCCCTAACTCCTAATCGTGGAGCGCTCGTTTTTGCGCTGGCATCAAAGATGGTCCGGGAGCGGAATTTGAGTGGCTGCTCAACGTTCACAAAGGGACATTGGTCTCAAAGTAGGTCGACCGTCACAAGCGGGTCGATTACGGCCAATCATAGAAACGGGTGGCACAAAGCCGGCCTAAAAACTCTACTAACGGTCTGGTCGGCTGGTATCTGCATCATAGGACAATGGACGTGCCGGCAGCGGCGGTTTGTCATCAAAGACCAGGCAATGTGATTGGGCTAGACGAGAGAGAGGCGGAGAAGGGCTTTCGCGTCGCGGAGTGCTGAGCCTGTCAGCAAATCAAAAATTGTCTACTCCGTTCGACGTTGCTGCACACAAGTTGATGAGCGCGAGTACGCCACTCCGAGCGAGCGGTTGGGGGATCACTCGTCGATGCGCACAATGGCGTCGCCTACACCGATGCGGCCCCACGCAAGCACCTTCGCCGTTATACCCCCAAAACCTCGCGTGGCGTTATATCCTCCAACGCCAAGCGTTTCCTCAAGGCGCGAGCAGGGATGACACTCGCCTGTCATCTCCAGCACCGCATCACCGATGCGGAACTTCCAGTCTTTCAACGCCATTAGATTGATGCCGCGCGTCACCAGATTGCGACGGAGCATTTCTGGCGCGACCGTCTCAAGCCCAAGGTGACTTGCGATGGCCACGAGACTCTCAGCCTGGATGAGCGTGACTTGTCGTCTTCCTGCATCGCGACTGTAGTGATCGCCTTCCAGCCCGACGTGCGTGTCCAAGACGGCTTCGTCGACCGGGCACATGGCCAAACGCCGCTCGGGCCGCACGCCGATCCAAATGAGCACACCTGACTTGACGGGCGCATTAAAGAGCCGGGCGAGTGAAGACTGTGGGTTGAGCGGCATAAAATGGGGTAGGCGTCGAATTGGAGTGAAGCGGACTAGGCCGCCTTAAATGCATCCCGGAACTGTCGAGCTCGTTCAACCTCGTCGCTGTGCAAATAGGTCGACGTCGTCGTTATAGACGCATGACGCAGGTTATCCCGAACTGAGGTCAGTTGCGCGCCGCGTGTAAGCGCATGGGTCGCGTGCGTGTGCCGCATCCAGTGCGGCCCAGCCAGTCGCAGTTTTACCGCGAACGCCGGTTTCTCGGCCTCGATGAGGGCCGCTGTCGTCTCAAAAAACCGTTTCATAATTGCCCACAGCCTCACGGTGCTCAGCCCTTGGCGATCGCTTTCATTCAGGCCGGCAATCAACGCGGTCCCCGGTGTCCAGCGCTCGGGCGAGACGGGTAAACCGCGCTCCACCAGATAGCGCTCCAGCGCCCTGCGAGCGAGAGGCGGAAGCGCGACTTTCCCCGCTTTCTGGCCCTTGCCGACAAGTTCAACCCAATGATCTCCCTGTGCATCGGTGCGGATGTCTTTGAGCGTCACGTTCACAAGTTCGCTGGCGCGCAACCCTGTGGCATATCCAAAATCCAGCACAAAGCGCAACCGCTGGGCTGCTGCAGGTTTCCAGCCATACGACCACTCGAGCCCGTCGGCAATGGTCCGCAACAGTTGCCATTCGCCTTCGGTGAATGCGTGCGACGCATCGAGCGCGGCGCGCTCCGTACCTTTCACCTTGACGCCAGAAAACGGGTTCGCGAGCACATACCGTTGCTCGATCAGCCATCGGTACAGCGCGCCCAGCACCATCAGCGAATAGGCCACCGAGCGCGGCGCCAGGTTGCCCGTGAAGGGCCGCCACTGAGGTGACGTACGAGCGCGCGTCGGACCGATCCATCGATCACGGGGCGTGGGCCTGCGCAAAAACGCGCGATAAGCAATGGCATCTTCGGTGGATAAAGACGAGAGCGCCCGGCCTCGTTCGACGATCGCCCAGAGAATCAGGCGTTCGGCTTCTTTCCGATAGGCCCGTTGGGTCGAGGGCGACTCGTGCAGCGACAACCACGTTTGCACTGCGTCATAGTCATTGTTTGCGTCGAGCGCGCAGCTTTCTCGCGGCGCTCTGAAGACGCCACATGATCCGTCGATTTCGTGCGGAAGTCGCACGTTCTCCCACGGAACCACGATGGGCGACGCCGTGGACTCGATTAATGCGCGGGCGCGATCGGTGAGCGCCGGGTGGGCGGCAAAGAACGCTTCAATCTGTTTGGCGCTGGCTTGTCCGAGCTTGGGAATGGCTGTCCACCATTGCTTGCGCCGCGGGATGCGAAGCGTGAGTTCGGCGAGCGTCGTGATGCCGTGAGCGTGAAGCGCGTGGACAGCGCGAGGCGGCAACCAGCGGGCAATGTCGTCAGTGATCGAAGGTATCGCCACAGTTGCGACCCGAAGGGCCTCAATGCCTTTGGCAACAAGCCGTGCGTGTTTGACGCGTCAGCCGCGCGGTGATCGAAGAGTTTGGCAAGGTCGTCGCGATGGCGGGCGAGGGCACAGCGCACGAGTTGGCGCCGAATCGTAGGCAGAATTAAATGTGTCACTACTCGCGATCCGTTCGATCGCAGCTCCACGATCCATGAGTGACATCTTTGCTCGCAGTCCGAACGAAATAAATCCGTCAATTCGCATAAGTCCGCATTAAATTCGCCACCTCACATCCTAAACTTCGAATCCCATGCGTAAGGGACTGATCTTATGGAACATTCCTTATCAGAAACCTCGCCTGTCGCGATTGCCCGGCCACGAGGTGCGCCGCGTTTCGAAGCGTTCAGCCCAAAGCTGGGAAGGCGAGTGTGCTTCTATCGTAGAGCCGTTCTCGAGCAGTGGTTATTGATTGAGGCGGACCCAGCTGCAGTCGCGTTCTGCGAGCGACCGGGCTATGTCCAAACAAAAGAACGTAAGTACTTGGTGGACTTTTGGGTTCGATACGCTGATCGACAAGAACTAATCTTCGTCATTGAGACGGACGACGAAGAGCGGGATAAGCATTGGCGGGATGAGCTGGGTGAGTCATCAATCCCCATTCGATGCGTCCCGAGGATTGAACTCATTGCGTTACGCGCCTGGATCGACAATTGGCAACGCATGCTTCCTTGCATCATCGCAACCCGCGGACTTATAGCGCCAACGATGCATGCAGC
The DNA here is from genome assembly GCF_053574605.1 of Caballeronia sp. M23-90. Taxonomy (NCBI): domain Bacteria; kingdom Pseudomonadati; phylum Pseudomonadota; class Betaproteobacteria; order Burkholderiales; family Burkholderiaceae; genus Caballeronia; species Caballeronia sp. M23-90. Next base: position 8,826 of record NZ_JBSIPA010000082.1, read on the forward strand.
GATCGAGCGGTTTGTTAAGCAACCTCAGACGCTCATAACCATTGAACGTGAGTTCTCAAATGGTGATCTGATTGTCGCGCGGGCTGCGGTGTTTGGTCTTCTGCACCAAGGACGCGTTAGCGCATCTGAGCTGCACACCCAGCCGTTGTCATTCCTGACGCACTTCCATGCGGTGGGTGCAAGATGAACCGCCGCAAACCCGAGCTACAAGAAATCGATCTGGCGACGTGGCCGACCGTCGCGGACACCGATTTCGATCCTGTCAAACGCGCAGTGTTTGAAGCGAGGCGGGATGCGGTCGAACGGTGCGTGCGCGGCCAGTCGCTTACAACTATTGAGGAAGCTACCGGCATCAATCGCCGTCAGTTGTATCGCTCGCTTCAACACGCCCTCGCACCGCACTGCGATGGTCGTCTGTTCGGCTACCGTGGTTTAATAAAAAATGTGAGAACAGCTGAATACACTCGCGTGAAGGCAGTGCGTATCCATGGCGATCGGGGCAGTTGTGGCGCCTCAGGCGCACTAACACAGCTGTTCGAGCGCTACCCGAGCCTTGTCCAATGGCTGCGGCTGCAGATTAAACAGCGCCGCGTACTGCTCTATCAGATTAACACCGACGGTAGATTGCGCATCCGCCTTGTAGGACTTCAATCGCTACACGAAGATTTCCTCCGGCAGTGTCGCACGGTGGGGCTGACCGCTGCGGACTATCCATTCAATACTGCTAGTCGCGCTATTCGTTCAATTTCGCAGTCTGTGAGAACTGAGATGCTGCGCAGTTTCGGAACGGCTGCTCGCTCTGCAGGTGCTTCCCATCTGAAAGGGCTACCGTCGACTGATCGACAAGCGGGCGCTCTCGCAGCTACGCGCCCGTACCAGGTAGTTGAGTTTGACGGGCACCGGTTGGATCTCAGGTTGAAGGTCGTCATGCGCGATCCGCTAGGGTTTGAGCATGAGTTCGAAATCGAGCGTGTGTGGTTGTTGGTGCTGATTGACGTGTGCACCCGAGCGGTAATTGGCTATCACGTGGTCATGGGACGGGAATACAGTCGCTATGACGTGATAAAAACCATCGAAAACGCGCTCGAACCCCACCGAGCGCGAACGTTCACGATAGCAGGACTGAGTTACGAAGCGCATGGAGGGTTCCCATCGCAGCGATTGCCGGAGCTCGCTTATGCAATCTGGGAACAGATTAAGCTGGATAACGCTAAGGCCAACCTGGCGAGCGACACATTGAAAGCGTTGTGCGAGTTTGTCGGTTGCCTAGTCGACGCTGGTCCACGACATAGCCCTGACGAACGCCCTTACATCGAGCGCTTCTTCGGTACGATCGCTAGCCGGTTGTCGTCCCGTCTCCCCGGTTACACAGGATCCCATCCGCGTGACCTACGGCGTACCTTGGCCGACCCAAAAAGCAACCTACGCCTCTTCGTTTCCTTTGACGAACTTGAAGAGCTGGTCGAGTATGCAATCTCAAAGTACAACGGCACACCCCATGGTGGCCTGAACCATGCAACACCGCTCGAGGCCATGGATTTGTTTGTGAGAGGACGACAATCTCTCGTGACATGGCTTCCGGAATACCACAGGCGCACGTTGTGCCTCATGCAATCGGCCCGTCGATGCAGCGTACGTGGTTACCTCCAGCAAGGTGTTCGTCCCCATATAAATCTGTATGGCGTTCGCTATACAAGCGAGCTCCTCGCGACCAGCCCGCATTTGCTCGGCCAGAAGCTTCTTGTGTACATGAACGCCGATGATCTTCGATGTGTGCGCGCGTTTCTCTCCGATGGCAGCGATCTGGGCAAGCTTGACGCCCAGGGCGCGTGGTGTGTCTTTCCGCACAACCTGAAGCTCCGGCAGGAGATCAACAAACTGAAGGGGCAGGGGCGTTGCCCAACGGTTGTTGGTCTCAATCCTATCGAGTCTTACATCCAAGAGAAGTTTGCTGGAGCGAAGAAAACACGTAAAGGTGCAACGGAATATGCGCGTGCGGTCAGAATGCTCGCATCAGCACCAACAGTTCGTACGCCAACCGGACCTGGGCGTCCTGCTCAGTCCGATCTCGGAAAGAAAAATCCCGACTCGCAATCTGGCGAGCAGTCGCATCAGTCTAGCTCCGTGTCACGTGACGCGAAGTCTCCAGCTCGGCCCCGCAAGCTCGACATTGGGGCAGGTCACGTCTTCTAATTGCACGCTCGGAAAGGGGATTTCCCATGTCGATCGAAATGCCGCGGCCCATCGAACCGTCGTTGCATCCTCTTTACACCGGAAATTACCGGATCGCCACGCCAGCAATTCAGGAATTCTATGATCTCGTGATCCGATGTTTGCACTACCGGATTACAGGGGCGCTTATCTACGGCCCCTCGCGGATAGGGAAAACGCGTTCTATCGAATATCTTCGACTTCTTCTCGCGCGAAACTACCCGAAGCTGACGTCTTATCATGCGCAGTGCGAGCACAAACCGCGGCACGCCGAGGGGCCGTTCTTTGCGAATCTGCTGGAGGCCGTTGGAGATCCGGACCCTAACGCTGGCTCGAACACTTCCAAGCGCATGCGGCTGTCGTTGAGAATTCGGGAGGCGGCTACACGGGCGGGAAGCGGCACGGTGCTCCTCTTCTGCGACGAGGCGCAGCGATACAACGAGAATGAGTATGAGTGGTTGCGAGACGTCCACGACGCGCTCGATCGCCAACAAATCAAGTTGTTCACATTCTTGGTCGGGCAACAGGAGTTGCTGGCGCAAAAGACGAGTTTGCAGATGGCACAAAAGACACAGATCGTTGCTCGACTAATGGTGGAAGATCTTTGCTTTTATGGTATCCGCAACGCGGAGGAGCTGGCAACATGTTTGGATGGTTACGATCGAACGGCTTTTCCGGAGGGAACGCAGTGGACGTTCACCCGCTTTTGTTTGCCGCAGGCGTTCGACGCTGGCTACCGGCTCGTGGCTGACGCGGATCTGCTATGGGATACATTCGAAGCAGCGCACGGCAACGCAAACCTGCCAGGGAAGCTGGAACTCCCGATGGAATCATTCGTACGGGCTGTCGAGATCACGCTCAAGGAAAGCGAGCTCAAAGATTCCTCGCAATATAGACCGGAGTCGGACTTGTGGAAGTACGCAGTTCAACGCTGCGGTTACGTTCAATCCCGCCATGCCACCGGTCGAATCCTCGTCGCTGCTTGATCGGTGGCCTCCCGGTCCGTCGGAGTTCCCGATATTGACGCTCGACGAGCGAACTCTTGTACCGGCGCTTGGCTATATATTTAGGGCAGAGTGGGTCGATCCCTTTGAGTCGCTCATCTCAATCTTGTGGAAATTCAAGAAAGCGAACTCGCTGCCGGGACACGTCGTCGCGCGCTTGATGGGTCCAGAAACAGATCCGTATGAAGGTGTCGTGGCATATGCCAACGCTGCAAACGTTCAGCGGCTACGTGAAACGCTGAAGCTATCATCGAAGACGCTCCACGCTGCGATGGCGCCGTCATCGAGCGGATCAAGATGTTGCCAGTCCTTTCGATATTGTGTCGCTTGCGTGGGCCGTGGGTACCACAGCCTACTTCATCAATCACCCGGCCTTAGTGTGTGCCCGGCGCACCGCACGCGTATTCTTGCGGCTTGCCGTCGATGCAGATATGAAGCGCCATATATCGTGCGAGCTGAGTTGCTGGAGACTCCTTATCGTTGTGCCAACTGTCGCTGGAACTACGGGGGACCAGGCTTCAGTCTCAATCAGCACTTTCCAATGCGGCAAGAGCATCGGACTGCGTTCACGCGGCTCTACCATCAACGATTCTTTTGCTGAACAGGCCGATGTGATCCAGCTATCACGGACCGAGAATCTGATGTTCAAGTCGCTGCGGAGGATTAGCGGTTATGGGACATAGGAGGCGCTCGAGAACTGGAGACACATTTTCTTCGCAGCTGTGAGTCCCATGCGAGTAGGGATTCGCGGCGAAAGCACCGCGCGGGAGGCTTGAAGTGACGGATTTACATTTACAACAGTGACGGTTTTAGTTTCGCCTACGCTTCTTCTTGCGTTTCACGGATGTTGGAACCTCTCGACCGAGTAGCTGATTCTTCCAGTTGTATGGCATCGGCCTGCTCACGCCTGCTTTCTGAGTAACCACGCGTGCGCTTCCTTCTCTGGCGCACAATTCGATGACTGTCGCCCGTTTCACCGCACGCGATTTCGAAACGGAGCCAGCTACTCAGCCGGCAAGGCATTTTCGGATTTCGCGGCATAGTTCGTCAATCCAGGTTGTAAGCGTCCTGCGACTCGGAACGCCCAGAGCCCTCAGGGTTGCCCTGGCACAAGGGTCATGGCTCAGATAATGATCGACAGCAGCCTGCTTCTGTTCGGCCGGATTCCTCGGCGTGGACGAACATAACCAGTTCTTAAATCATGACACTGTTCGTATTCACGATGCCAAGCCTTCAGGGAATTCTTTGTCGGGTAACCCGGCTTCCCGACTGTCGCCTTGATGCATTTCCCAACTTCAGCTAGAGCCAAACCGCTTGAACGCGGTTTTCGTACGGGACATGGACTACCTACAGGCAGCCCAACATTTCGTCCGCACCCCCTCATATGACGTAGACAATAAGTTTCCCAACTATCTGCACCGACCGTATCGCGCTCGAATTGTGACTACGCCCGAAGCAACGCAGATCAGGACATACGGGACACGCTTCTGGTCCACCTGAGCTAGATATCGACCTGTGGGGGAAGCTGTGGATTGATATGGTCACCGTCGCCGCGCTAAGTCCTTCCTAAGTCTTGTAGAAGAAACTCTATTCCGTTAGATGTTTGTCGATCTTTAACGAGCTGCATATGAGATTGTTCTGCATATCCAGATTTGGCACGCGTCTTCAACGCTAACGTAATTGGGCGAGCGATTGCCATTTTCTGTAGTCGGCTGCATAGATTGGTGATTGTCCAGCCTATACGCGTAATAGCTTGTGTTATCCGTGCGGGGCGATTAAGCCGTACATTCAGTGATGCATACAGTTCTCATTCGTGTCTCTTTAGTGGCGACATTGATGTCCGGTTAAACATGGCGTGATGGAGATACTAGAAGATGAAAATCTCCTCACACGCGTCCAGCCGTCGGACCTGGGAGTTAGTTGTCCCCGATGCAAGAGCAGGTTAGTCGGCATCGAATAATGGTCAACAGATGCCTCTAAGAAGGATGTCTGCACATGAGAGTGCTGCTAGTCGAGGAAGACAGGACGATAGGGGAGTCCATGCAAGATGCTCTCAACGTTGCTGGCTATGGCGTCGATTGGATGCTCGACGGCGAGTCCGCGTTATCCGGATTTGGTACCTGCACCTACGACCTTGTACTGCTGGACTTAGGCTTGCCCAAAAAAAGCGGGACTGCAGTTTTGAGCGAGATCCGCGGCCGGAACGCCCAAGTTCCCATCTTGATCGTAAGCGCACGCGATGCTCTTGAGGATCGTGTGAAGGGGCTCGACGAAGGTGCGGACGACTACATACTTAAGCCTTTCGAGATGGGTGAAGTTTTAGCGAGGATCCGAGCAGTGATGCGTCGTCGTGGCGGGCATGTGGCGCCCATCATGACAAACGGAATCATCAGCCTTGATCCGACCACTCGCGAAGCCAGCCGGGGCGAGATGCATACACGATTATCTGGCAAAGAATTCGCCTTGTTGCGTGCACTTATGATGCGACCCGGTGCGATCCTGTCACGCGCTGAGATAGAGGACCGTCTCTATGATTGGAACCAGGAGATCGAAAGCAACGTTGTGGAGTTCATCATTCATTCGATCCGCAGAAAGCTAGGTGTTGACGCGATCAAAAATGTCAGAGGCGTGGGATGGATGGTTTCCAAGGAGCAGTAAGTCAGTCACTGCGTGTTCGCCTGTCGGTTTGGCTCGCACTTACGATTGTCATCCTCGCTACTTTCGGCGCATGCTTGTCCTATAGTTTGGCGTTGCATGAAGCCAACCAGTTGCAGGATAGTCAACTCAAGCAGGTCGCTTCGTTGATCACGGCGAGCAACCTGCCGGCAATGGAGGCTGGATCTCAGCGATATATTCCCGACAGCGAGCCTCGGGCGAAAATTGTGGTGAAGACTTTAAGCGAAGGGCAGGAGGCTTTCAGTGTTCCCAAGCTGATTTCCGATGGTCTCCATACCGTCAGTATTGGGGACGAACGCTGGAGGCTCTTCGTCAGGCCGCTTACCCCGACGACGCGAATTGTTGTTGCGCAGGAAACTGCAGACCGGACAGAGATCGCGCGCAACAATGCGCTCGGCACTCTGATTCCGTTCGCGGTTCTGGTTCCTATGTTGGTTGTGATCGTTGCTTTTTTGATCCGGCAGATGTTTCGGCCGTTGATGCAACTATCGGCCGAGCTGGATTCACGCTCAGAGCACGACATCTCAGCGCTTGGTTCTTCGCCCAAGGGATATATGCCTGTTGAGATTCTGCCCTTCGTTAAAGCAATTGACCGACTGCTCCGTCGTGCTTCAGAGAATGCCGAATTGCAACGGCGGTTCATTGCAGATGCTGCGCACGAGTTGCGTTCGCCTCTTACCGCGTTATCGCTACAGGCGGAGCGACTAAGCACATCGGAGATGTCCCAGCAGGCACGTGAGCGCCTTGACACAATGCGCGCTGGATTGGCTCGTACACGTGCGCTTCAGGAACAGCTTTTGACATTGGCTCGAGTTCAGGACGATGGCAATCAAATTGCGGCAAAGACGTCGATAAGCAAAGTATTTAGGCAGGTTATTGAAGACCTGTTGCCATTGGCGGAGCAAAAAGGGGTAGACCTAGGTGTAGTTGGAGAGCATGACGCCTTCGTCTCGGTCGGCGAGCCAGATTTGGTGACGCTCGTAAAAAACCTCGTTGACAACGCGATCCGATACACACCGTCCGGTGGGCGGGTTGATTTGGGAATTATAACGGATCGTGGCGTACTGCAAATTCAAGTCGATGATACGGGACCAGGGATACCAGAAAGAGAACGAGAACGCGTGTTCGACCGCTTCTATCGTGTACTTGGCACGGAACAAAGCGGCTCGGGCCTTGGATTGTCCATCGTGCAATCGATCGCGACGAAAGTGGGTGCGAAGCTAATGTTAGCTACCGCCGGCCAAACCGGCTTGCGTGTGACCGTGACATTTTTGATCAGCTAAGCGACAAGTTGTGTCGGCTAAACTATTCTCAGCCGGGAAATATTTCGCTAATACATCGCTCATTCACGATAGCGACACGCCCAGCAAGTGACCAACACCAAATGTGAATGCGGCGGCAACAAGTCCAATGCCGACCTGTCGTACAGCCGAAAACATCGCGCTACGTCCATTAAACAAAGACGTGAAGACGCCGATTGCGGCAAGCCCGATCGTACTGGCCACGACAGACTGAACCACGCTACTCGTCCCTTGCGCCCATAAGAAAGGCATCGCCGGAAAGATGGCGCCGAGCGAAAACAGACAAAATGACACGCCTGCCGCCGACCACGGGTTTCCACCCAACTCAGCCGGGTCTAGACCGAGTTCTTCTCTCGTCAACGTATCAAGCGCCTTATCCTTGTCACGCATCATCTGGGAAGCAACCCTTTTCGCTTCGTCTGCATCGAGACCTTTCGATCGATATATCAGTGACAGTTCATGTTCTTCAGATTCGGGGGAATGCTCAAGTTCGTCAGCTTCTTTTGCAATCTGGGTCGTCGCCAATTCCCGCGCGTTGGTCACGGACAACCATTCACCGAGCGCCATCGAGCAAGCTCCCGCGACCAGTCCGGCGAAGGCGGTTAGAAGAATGGCTTTGTTGCCCGTGCCAGCACCCGCCACGCCCATGATCAGACAGAAATTAGAAACCAGTCCATCATTTGCACCCAGCACTGCAGCGCGTAAGTCGTTACCAGACGAAACTCCCTTATGCCAAGATTCGGCCGACGCGATCTGCGCTCCTTTCGACATTTTCTTAGCATCGTCTCCTTGGGCCATAGCCTGAACAACGTTCGCGTGATGATGTTCATCGGCTGACATCTGACCGGCATCCGGTTGGCCGAAATATTTGTCGCGATCTGCGTACTCTGCAGCAGCAAGCGTGGGCAGGACAAACGATACGCCGAACAGGTGAATGGCACCCCGCATGATGCGCGTTTTAATACTCAATCTCCCGGACGACACTTGAGCCCCGTTCGCCTTTAGTTTAGCGGCCCATACCTTCGCGTGCTCGCGCTCTGACGTGGCGAGTTCGGCAAAAACCGCTTTCCTGGTGTCGTCCTTTTCGACCTTCGTTAAGGTCTCGTAGAGTGCCGCACTGTGAAGTTCGTCTGCAAGGTTAGCGCGGAAGCGCTTTAGTTCTTGATGTGATGCCATTGCATGACCCCTCTATGCGCAGTTAATAGTATGCGAGCATACCGCGCAAATTTGGTAGTTCGGTTAATCCCACAAAGACCGGCGTAAGCACGAATACCAACCGTTCTCATCACTCTTTCGAACGTTTATGGACGAAGGCAACGACAGCGCATCGGATGCGATCTTGAAGCTAAAGTGTTGAACATAACGAAGTCGTGTTGTAATTTGCGTTCGTTCGCGTTGCTATGTCACACTTTCGCGCTAAGCAAAGCACTCGGTCTCAGCGCAAGCAACGCTTTTCAGAAGAGAGTAGTAGGAAGTAATGATCGGCGGTTCAGCACTTGATTTAGAGAGTAGCCAAAAAAACGTCCAATGAGATCATACTTAATGGTAGCACGTGAGAGTCTCGGCCTTCATGACCGAAACGGATTAAACTTGGGTTGGGAGCTACTCGGAACCCTGGCCGAGCAACTCGGGATGCAACTGGATATGCAAGAGCACAAACCACCTTTTTGGACATGTTGCGACGATGAAAGTAATTTGAGGGGGATCCCCTTGCAAAAGAACGTGGCGTTTTGCAACCGCTTCGCCAAACGCTTTCGCAGCGTCGACCAAAATCCATCGCTGCGTAAGGGCGAGCGTGATACAGGCAAAAATCGCAAAGGGGATCGCAGGCACATTAGTGCCTACTGCATTGACCAGGATGGAAATGATGAACGTCGTCACTTGCGTGACAAGGGCCGCAACCAGTAACACTAATAATCGCGCTTTAAACCGCATCGTCGAGTGCGCTCATGAGCTCGTATGCAAGCACTTTTCGGCAAAGGAGCGTGATTCCAATTTGCTTTCATGTAAGGGTAGCGCGTAATACTTAGCCGATACTTAGAAACGGTCATGTACTGGGAAGGACCATGTTTGCATCGAACCAGGGTTCAGCATTCGACTGCTGCGCCGATAACTCATAAGTATCACTGATATCCCATTTCGGAAGGACGGTTCAATGACTCCCGCAATTTGGACCTCAGCTAGTGTATCAACGATACCAACGGCCCCCGCCGCTCCGGGGCAAGTCGCCTCGCGCGGGCATGACAGTGACGGTGACAACGATGGAAGCACTTCTGCGCCTGTCGCCAATCATTCCGTTACGCCGAAACTCACAACTTCGGGGCTCGTTGGTGCTTTGATTATTACGAAAGCTTAAAAGGCGAGCGATTGACCTCGAGTCCGAGGTGTGACATTACTGTTTGGTATGGGTAGTTAAGTTAAGCCGCACGACTGAGGTTGCTCTTCAAACACCTTCAGTGCGCCGAATCCAGATAGGCCAACATCATGAACAACGCAACACTGAATTAACATCTAACAGGCCGTTGAAGTACCCGTCGCTGATGCATTCGGGCGCATTACGCTGGGTTGTGGGTTCGCACGTTTTTAACGCAAAATATGTTTGCGAGCATTCGACGTTGCTCGCGGATTCACGATATCGTGTTGCTCATTGCCTCCTCGCCCCTCAATCCGCGAGTGTGCGCATACGCGTTAAGTTGTAGCCGACTTGCGTCAGCACGAAGAGCTGATCTACGCGCTCAAGTCCCCGATACATGACCTGGCGAATTCGACCAACTGTCTTGCCCCATCCGAATACCTGCTCAATGCGCTTACGTTTTTGCTGGCTGACGGCGTATCCTGGCCAGCGCGTAGTTCGCTCGTCAATCGCTGAACCTCCGGGACGTCCATCGTTTTGCGCCACATGCGGCGTGACGCAATTCGCGCGACAACTGGCGACGAAGCCGGTGGTGTCGTAGTTCTTGTCCGCGCCCACCGTGATGCCGAGCGGCGCAACACTCGCGGCATCGGCGAGCATCAGCTCCGCCGA
>NZ_JBSIPA010000825.1:0-1280 GCF_053574605.1 Caballeronia sp. M23-90
TCCGCGGCCGGTCGCACCTTCGTCGCGGATCTCGCCGCCCGAACCCGTTGCAGCGCCTGCAAACGGCGAAATGGCGGTCGGATGGTTATGCGTCTCGACCTTCATCAGCGTGTGCGTGAGTTCGGTGTGACGCCCGTAATGCTCGCTCGATCCGCGCGGGAACCAGCGCTCGGCCGTGCCGCCTTCCATGATCGCCGAGTTGTCCGAATACGCGACGATGGTGCCGGCGTGATTGAGCTTCTCGGTGTTGCGGATCATGTTGAACAGCGAGATGTCCTGCGGCTCGCCGTCGATGGTCCACTGACCATTGAAAATCTTGTGGCGGCAATGCTCGCTGTTGGCCTGCGCGAACATCATCAATTCGACGTCCGTGGGATTGCGCTGCAAGTGCTTGAATGAATCGACCAGGTAGTCGATTTCATCGTCGGCGAGCGCGAGGCCCAGTTCCATGTTCGCCGTTTCCAGCGCGCTGCGGCCGTGGCCGAGGATATCGACGGCTTGCAGCGGTTGAGCCGGCAGTTCATCGAACAGATGCACGGCGTGATCGCGCGATGGCGCCACGCTTTCAGTCATGCGGTCGTGCAGCGCGGCAGCCACTTCGGTGCGCGCCTGTTCGGACAAGGCCTTCTTGCCGCCGATGCCCGTGCCGAGCAAGCCGCTTTTCAGCAGGACCGTGTACTCGACGCCGCGCTCGATCCGGCGAATCTGCGTCAGGCCGCAATGATGCGCAATGTCGGTGGCCTTGCTGGCCCACGGCGACACCGTTCCGAAACGCGGCACGACCATGAAGGTTTCTTGCGCGCCGCGCTCGCTGCCGGCATCGAACGGTGTTCCGTAGTGCATCAGCGCGTGGATGCGGTTGCTGTCTTCGTCGGAGAGCGGTTCGACCGAGTTCACAAAATGCAGGAACTGGCCGCGCACGCCGACAATATTCGGGTCGATGCGCGTCAGTGTTTCGAGCAGGCGGGTTTGACGGAAATCAGAGAGGGCCGAAGCGCCGGGGAAACACGAGAAGTGGGCCATTGTCACGGTGCTGAGAAGACGTCGGGACGAAAGACGTCGGAGCCGCTTGCGGGATTGCCGCATTTGGCGATGGGAAGACCCGGATTATAACCCGGAAGTGTCTCGAAAACGCCCTCGCGGCCATGCGTGAAACGGCGGGAACGGCCCGCGGCAATCTCTCAAAGACGACGCGATACTTTTTGACCGTCCCCGGCGATGCACGCCCGAAGCCTCGATGCGCCCGGTTGACCGGCCGCACAGAGCGCGTTTGGCCGTTA
>NZ_JBSIPA010000826.1:0-1275 GCF_053574605.1 Caballeronia sp. M23-90
TCATCCAGCACTCACGGAGCGGGCTCGCGCACTGATCGTCGCCGACCGGCAGTCAGTCGTGACGCCATGGGAGCAACTCCGGCTACCGCATGAGGTTGACGGATCCGCAGGCGCGTTCCGCGCACCGCTGTCGACCTGTATCCTGGGCGTCGACAACGATTACGACGCCGCCCAGGCATGGCTTGCGTTGCACGAATCCCCGGCCACGCAGCGCGCCTACCGTAAGGAAGCCGAACGGCTGATCCTCTGGGCCATTGTTGCCCGCGGCAAGGCCCTGTCGTCCTTGACCACGCGGGATGCAACTGACTACAGGGCATTTCTGCGCAGACCCACCCCGCGCGAGCGCTGGGTTGGACCGCCGCGGCCGCGCACATCAACAGACTGGAGACCGTTTGTCGACAACCTCTCGGCGCGTTCGATTGCGCACGCGCTTGCCGTGCTCAGCGCCATGTTCCGCTGGCTGGTGGAGCAGCGCTATGTTGTAGCCAACCCCTTTGCCGGCATCAAGGTGCGCGGCAGCAAGCGCGCCATGGCCGTGGAAACCGCGCACGCCTTCACCGAAGGAGAATGGCTGCTCACACGCACCATCGCCAACGGGCTTGAGTGGTCGTACGGCTGGCAGGCAGCCGCAGCGCAGCGACTTCGTTTCATGCTGGATTTCGGTTACGCGACGGGACTGCGGATCAGCGAGTTGGCCAATGCGACTCTGCGAAACGTCGAGGTCGACGCCGCAGGTGATCACTGGCTTCACGTCACCGGCAAAGGCGGCAAGCCAGCCAGGGTGACCTTGACACCGCTCGCTCGCGCGGCGCTGGACCGGTATCTGCAGGAGCGGGGCCTGGCGGTAAGCCGGGCGCGCTGGAACCCAGTCACGCCGCTGATCGGTAGCCTGGACGACGGCGATGCCGGCATCAAGCCTCTGCGGTTGTGGGAAGTCATGCGCAGGTTTTTCCGGCAAGCGGCGCAGATTATTGAAAACGACCATCCGGCGCTCGCCGAGAAACTCCGTCAGGCTACGCCGCACTGGATGCGGCACACGCATGCCACTCACGCTATCGCCAAGGGCGTCGAACTCAGCGCCGTCCGCGACAACCTTCGTCACGCATCGATCTCGACCACGTCGATTTACTTGCATGCTGACGATGTAAAGCGGGCGAGGCAGTTTGCGCAGGCCTTTACTGACTGATTCCGTTATTCCAAAACCAACGGAAACCTCGTCACCCTTATAACCTCAAGGCTTATAATCGCAATTCGACCGAATCTTGGTCAGGGGCC
>NZ_JBSIPA010000827.1:0-1269 GCF_053574605.1 Caballeronia sp. M23-90
TGCCACGCCCGCCGACGCCAGCAAGCTCGCGCCGATCTGCCGCACGGCCGGAAACGTCATCAACGCGCCACCAAATCCGATGATCACGATGACCACCATCACGGAGCGCGCCAGCACGCGTGCCTGCGTGTGTATCCGGCGGGCCTGCAGATTATCCTTGGAGTCGAGCGGATGGGCCTGAACCAGCGCCTCCGCCACGGCGCCGACCGAACGCACGGCGAGCCACGTCAGCCCGACGATCAACGAAAGGGTCAGCAGGTCGCGCAATGCGGCGGCGAAGGGCAGCGAATCCGGCGCTTCGACCAGCACGAAGCCGAGCGCGAGGATGATGAGGAGCGCGAGCGCGGGTTTATCGATGAAACGCAGGACCACGCTCATCAGCGGGTACGGCCGCGCGATGCGCACGAGAATCCGTGCACCGACGCGATGTACGCCGATGGCAAACAGGACCGCGAGCGCTGCTACGACAATGGCGCCGGGCCAGGTGTTGAGCGGCGCCGAAGCGATGCGCTCGAAGGTATCGAAATTGATCATCTTCGTCGTGGAATCAGCCTTGAGAAGGTGGATACGACGGGATTTGCAAAAGGCCGGTTAAATGACCGGCGTATTGCAGTGCAGCAAATGCTGTGCCCGGCTGATCAGGCGGCGGGCATCAGAGGGGCGCACAGCCAAGGAACGCTTACTTTTCCGCCTTGCACGGAAAGGCTTTACCCAAGCCCAGGGAAACCATGGTCGTCGCGTTAAAAGTGCCTTGGGCGGGATTCTCGGCGATAAATTTACGCACCGCGTCAGTCAACTCCTGCGGTTTTACATCGACGGGAAGGCAAAAATACTGGCCTACCTGCGGACCGGAAGTGCCGCCGATTGCTTCGATCGTGTTGTAGATGCCGTCAGCGGCACCTTCTATGTAAGCCGCGCATGCGCTGCGCGAAGCGGTGTCCGTCTTGGTACAAAGCATGTTCAGATCGTTGCCGGTGAACGCTGCCGCGCTTAGCGGAAACGCAAGCACCCCGGCCATGACTAAAACCCGCAGCATGATGATCCTTTTTATGATTGGCGGTTGCCGGGTGTGGCCCTCCCTGCGCCTTGCAGCGCCTTTTGGCTCGATCCCGGCTTGTTAGGCTATGTCTTGTGTTGAAGCTCTGCGTCGCGAGAGAAACCGGTTCGATTTGCCGGCCTCGCTTCGCGAGTGCGTCATTTTGCACTGTTTGTACCGGTTTGCGGGGTTCCGGATGCGCCCGCGGCGCCCGCCGCCTGCATGGACGCCAA
>NZ_JBSIPA010000828.1:0-1266 GCF_053574605.1 Caballeronia sp. M23-90
CAAGCGCCCACACTTATCGGCTGTTAGTTTTTAAAGAACATTCACCAAAACCGCAGCATCCCATCCCTCAGAACACCACCGCTTTCGCGTCGCTGCGTTTGCAGCACAGAAACGAGATTATGTAGAATCTTTTTCCCCTTGTCAACAAGTTTGTGAGCGTTTTGCTTTCAAACTTACCGACTTTGGAGCCCGCCTGTTTCCTTGGCGGCCCTCGTTGAGAAACAAGGAGGCGAATAATAGGCGATACCCACAGGTCTGGCAAGAGCATCTTCAAATAATTTGAAAAGAAGCTTATTTGGCGCCGGCTGCGGACCTCGTAAGGCCCATTTCTTCGATAGGAACCGCCTCCGACATTGCGGCATATCCCGCGTCGCTCGGATGGATGTGGTCACCGCTGTCATAGCGGCGTTGCAGTTTGTCCGGGTGATCCGGGTCTCGCAGCGCGCGATCGAAGTCGACGACGCCATCGAACGCCCGGCTGGACCGGATGGAATTGTTCACTGCGGTGCGGATCGCCTCGCGTTCGGGCGGCAAGGCGGCCGGCGTAAGCGTCGCGCCATAGATCCTCACTCCGCGCTGGTGCGCCTGGGCAATAAGCCGCTGGTAGCCGCGCAGCAGCGAGTCGGCCGTGACAGGCGTGTGGGGATCGTCGCAATCGAGGCCGGCGTGCGGGGGCATCGAAGGGAAATTGATGTCGTTGATGCCGACCAGCACGATCACCGACCGGACGCCCGGCTGGCGCAAAGCATCGCGATCGAAGCGGCTCAGCACGGCGTCGCCGTAACACGGCGACGGGCTCAACAAGCGATTGCCGCTGATTCCTGCGTTGACCACCGCCGTTCCTTCAATTCCCTTTTGGGTAAGCCGGCGCGCGAGTGCGTCGGTCCATCGGCGATTGGCGTTAGGCGTGGAACGCATCCCGTCGGTGATGGAATCGCCAATGGCAACAAGGGTCTGCGCGGGGGCGGTATCGACGGCAACGCTCGTCAGCCACACGAATTGCGTAAAGCGCGTGCGGAAAGCGGAGGCGTCGGTATCGGCGGAATGGTTGCCGGGCGTCGAGATGTAATTGACCTGGCTTGCCACCCGATGCCACGCAGCCAGTTTCTGACCTTCAGCCATATAGGTGCTCACCGCCAGCGGCTGGTAAGCAGCGATATTGAATGCCACAGGATCGCTGTCGACCTGACCACCCGGCGCGATGGTCACGCCCGGCTTGCCGCCAAACGTGACGGAACGCGTCGTTCCCGCCCGCGTTCCCGCCGA
>NZ_JBSIPA010000829.1:0-1265 GCF_053574605.1 Caballeronia sp. M23-90
GCGGGTCCGCCGTTTCGGTTTGTACGGGAGATACAGGTCTTCGAGCACCTGCTTGCTGTCGGCGCCTTCCACGGCTGCGCGCAGTTCGGGCGTGAGCTTGCCCTGTTCGTCGATGCTCTGGACAATCGCCTCGCGCCGGTCCTCGAGCTCGCGGAGGTAGACGAGCCGCTCTTCGAGATTGCGCAATTGCGTATCGTCGAGATTGCCTGTCACTTCCTTTCGATAACGGGCGATGAACGGAACGGTGGAGCCTTCATCGAGAAGTTGCACGGTGGCGGCGACCTGGCGCGGCTGCACGCTCAACTCGGTGGCGATGCGCTGGACAATCTTGAGTGCTACGGTTTCCGTCATGGGTGTCTGCGTCTGCCTGCTGGCTCATCAGGGGCGTTTCCATGCCGCGCATTTCACTTGAATCCGCGCGAACACGTTTGCCGGGTTGGTGAAGCGGGGCATTTTGCCATAAATGCCGGAGGCCTCCGGCGCACGGTGATAGAATTTCGGCATCGTAGAAGCTGCATTTCAATACATTGTCCAACCCGCTGGCTATCACGTTGCCGACCTCCCGCCTTTCGCCCGCTTTGCCGACTGTACCAGTCGATTTGTTCGCCACGCGCCACGCCGCGCGCTCTTGCTCGCGGTGGTTTCATCCGCTTCGCGCCGCAATGGCCGTGCTGGCGTGCGCGGGTTTTGTTCAGGCAGCCACGGCGCAGACGCCCAGGCCTATCAATCCGGGCACGTCGGTCACAGAATCGCCGCTCGACGACGCCCGTGCGGCCAGCGCAAATGCCGCAAGTCCGGCGGACGCAGACACGGACGCGAACGGTTTCGGCGCGCGTCAGAAGGCGCTTGACACGCGCAGCGAGGAAAACAACTATCGGTATGCGGTCAAGCAGCACGATTGTTATAACGATTTTTTTGTCAATCATTGTCTTAATGCCGCGCGTGCAGCGAAACGCGATGTAAGCCAGGAAATCCGCAAGCAACAACTGGCGCTCGACGACGAACAACGTCTGCAACACGCGCAACAGCGGGACCAGCAAACGGCGCTCAAGCGCGCCCAGTACGAAGCAGATGCGCCGCAACGCGCAGCGACCGAAAAGGCGAGCGCGGAATCATTCGCTGAAAAGCAGCGCCAGAACGCACTGTCAGAAGCGCAGCGCACCGCAGAAGCGCCGCAACGGGCCCAGAATCAGGCGGCGTACGACCGCAAGCAGGCGGATTACCAGAAGAAGCTCGACGACGCCGCCGCGCGTGGCGCGCAGGAA
>NZ_JBSIPA010000830.1:0-1263 GCF_053574605.1 Caballeronia sp. M23-90
TGAAACGAGCCCGCGCGATGCTGAGCGCCTCGGGCATCGGCAGTCTCGATTTGCTGGCCGAAGTCGAAGCCGGCGTTGCGGTTGCACGGCCTTCTGCGCCACTGGCATCGCGCCCCGCGATTGTCACGAAGGCCGGCGCATTCGGCAGCGAACATGCGCTGTTCGGCGCGTGGGAACACCTGCGGCGGCTGCCTTTACCGACAACGAACACACATTGAATCCAGGCGAGCGCGATTTCAATCAAAGCGTAACGAAAGCGCCCCACATACACGGAGTAACACCAAGATCATGAGCAACTATCTTCCCGTAATCGGCATCACGATGGGCGATGCAAGCGGCGTCGGCCCCGAGATCGTCGTCAAGAGCCTCACGCACAAAGTGGTCTACGAGCAATGCCGTCCGCTCGTGATCGGCGACGCGCGCCGCCTCGAACAAGCCAACGAGATCGTCAACGGCACCGCGAAGATCCGCCGCATCAAGGACGCGACCGAGGCGAAGTACGAGCCGGGCACGATCGACTGTATCGACCTCGACCTGATCCCCGATGACCTGCCCTTCGGCAAGCTGTCGTCCGTTGCAGGCGACGCGGCCTACCAGTACATTGCGCGTGCAGTCGAGTTGGCGGAATCGAAGCAGATCGACGCCATCTGCACCGCGCCGCTCAACAAGGAAGCGCTGCACGCCGGTGGCCACAAGTATCCCGGCCACACCGAAATGCTCGCGCATCTCACGGGCGTCAAGGAAGTATCGATGATGCTCGTCGCGCCGCAATTGCGCGTGATCCATGTGACGACGCATATCGGCATCATCGATGCGATCAAGAAGATCGAACCCGGTCTCGTGCAGCGCACGATCGAACGCGGCAACGCCACGCTCATCAAGGCAGGAATCGCGAAGCCGCGCATTGGCGTTTGCGGCATCAATCCGCATGCCGGCGAGAACGGCTTGTTCGGCTATGGCGAGGAAGAGGAAAAGATCATCCCGGCTGTAAAGGTGCTGCAGGAACAGGGACTCGATGTCACTGGTCCCCTCCCCGCCGATACGCTCTTTTTCCGCGCCGGCCGCGGCGACTTCGACCTCGTGGTCGCGATGTACCACGACCAGGGACATGGTCCGGTGAAGGTGCTCGGGCTCGAAGCGGGCGTGAACGTGACGGTCGGTTTGGAAGTGATCCGGACGTCGGTGGATCACGG
This sequence comes from Caballeronia sp. M23-90, assembly GCF_053574605.1. Lineage (NCBI taxonomy): Bacteria > Pseudomonadati > Pseudomonadota > Betaproteobacteria > Burkholderiales > Burkholderiaceae > Caballeronia > Caballeronia sp. M23-90. The sequence goes on from NZ_JBSIPA010000830.1 coordinate 1,194, forward strand.
CACGGCGTTCGACATCGCAGGCAAAGGGATCGCCGACGAACGCAGCCTGCTCGAAGCCCTGCGCCAGGGA
>NZ_JBSIPA010000831.1:0-1263 GCF_053574605.1 Caballeronia sp. M23-90
TCGGCGGGCGCCTGACCGCTGTCACGTCCGGCGGCGCGATTCCCGACAACGCGGACTTCGCCGTCCTGTTAGAACCGCAAGGCTTGCAGATCGGCACGGTCAACGAAGATTTCGCGGTCGAAAGTCTTGCCGGCGATGTGTTCCAGCTCGGCAACGCGTCGTACAAGATCCTGCGTGTGGAAGGCGGCCGGGTCCGCGTGGAAGACGCACATGGTCAGCCGCCGAACATTCCGTTCTGGCTTGGCGAAGCGCCCGGACGCAGCGATGAGCTCTCGGCTGCGATAGCGCGCTTGCATCAGCAAGTGGATACGTGGCTCGGCTCATCTACGGTTGAAGAAACGATCGCGAAGCTCGATGAAACCACGGGCATTGGAGAGGCAGCGGCACGGCAGATCATCGAATATCTGGCTCGGTCGCGTGCTGCGCTATCCGTCTTGCCGACACAGGATACGCTCGTGATGGAGCGTTTCTTCGATGCCTCCGGCGGCACGCAGCTCGTCATTCACACGCCGTTCGGCAGCCGCGTCAACCGTGCGTGGGGACTCGCGCTGCGAAAGCGTTTTTGCCGCACATTCAACTTCGAGTTGCAGGCGGCGGCCACTGAAGACGCGATCGTCTTGTCGCTGACGGGCGGCCACAGTTTCCCACTCGATGAAGTCTGGCGTTATCTGCGTCCGGCCACGGCGGAACATGTGCTGATCCAGGCGCTGCTCGACGCGCCGCTTTTCGGCGTGCGCTGGCGCTGGAACGCGACCAACGCGCTGGCGTTGCCGCGTTATGCCGGAGGCAGACGCGTTGCGCCGCAACTGCAGCGGATGAAAAGTGAGGACCTGCTTGCAGCCGTGTTTCCGGATCAGGCGGCGTGCATCGAAAACGTGGTGGGCGAGCGCGAAGTGCCGCATCACCCGCTGGTGGACCAGACCATCGACGACTGCCTGCACGACGCCATGGATTGCAACGCGTGGCTGGCGTTGCTGCGGCGTATCGAAAGTGGCGATATCAGGCTTGTCACGCGCGATCTGCCCGCGCCGTCGCCGCTGGCGGCTGAGGTTTTGTCGGCGCGTCCGTACGCCTTTCTCGACGATGCCCCGATCGAGGATACGCGGTCGAGGATTGCTTACTAGCGGGCCTTCGATCGCGTATGCCGTGGCAGAAAACCCTTCGTGCCTCGGTCTCAGTCGTAGATGCCGATGGTGTAGAGCGCCATGTGCGCGTCATTGGCCGGACGCTGCGCGCGAGGACTGCTCTTGCACTGCTCAAGAG
>NZ_JBSIPA010000832.1:0-1259 GCF_053574605.1 Caballeronia sp. M23-90
GCGCATGACGTCGCAGATCAACGGCCTGAACCAAGGTGTATCGAATGCGAACGACGGCGTTTCGATGACGCAAACGGCATCGAGCGGTCTGAGCCAGATCACGGACAACCTGCAACGTATTCGCCAACTGGCTGTGCAAGCTTCGAGCGGTTCGCTGTCGTCGACCGACCAGGCAGCACTCCAGTCGGAAGTGTCGCAGCGTATCAGTGAAATTAACCGCATCTCGTCGCAAACCACGTATAACGGCACGAACTTGCTGGACGGTTCGGCTGGCGTGAAGAGCTTCCAGGTTGGCGCGAACGTGGGTCAGTCGATCAGCGTGGATCTGGGTGCATCGGCTAACGTGTCGGCATTGAAGCTCGGTGGCGGAGACCCGCAGAAGGGCACGGCGGTTGGCAGCATCGATGGTCTGTCGCTGGATTCGACCGGTACGTACGCTGCAACGGGCGCAACCGTCACGACGGTCAACGTCATTGCCGACGGCAAAGGCGGTTTTACCTATACGGACCAAAACAACAAACAGTTGGGCGACGGCACGGGTACTGAAAAGATCCCGGCTTCGGATGGCGGCGACGGTACGGCGACGTACACGTTCAAGGCATCGAACGTCATCACGACGGCGGCTGGCAAGAGCACGCTCGCCGCTACGGCATTGCCCGCAGCAGGCGCTGCAACGTCGCAGCAAACCGACGAACTCGCTTCGTTCGACGCAAACAGCACGCCGCCGCAAGTGTCCGCAATCGACATCAGCACGACAAACGGCGCATCGAGCGCTATTGAATCGATCGACAATGCGCTGAACACCGTCAACGCACTGCAATCGCAACTGGGCGCTGTCCAGAACCGTTTCAGCTCGGTAGCCACGACGCAGCAAGCACAATCGACGGACTTGTCGTCGGCTCAATCGCAAATCACCGACGCGGACTTCGCGCAGGAAACCGCGAACCTGAGCAAGGCGCAAGTGCTGCAGCAAGCAGGTATCTCGGTGCTGGCACAGGCCAACTCGCTGCCGCAACAAGTACTGAAGCTCCTCGGCTAAGCATTTTGGCCGATGCAGTAACCGGCGCGCACCGCTTACAATGCGCGCCGGGTGAAACACCCGCATCACAGCGGTAGTTGCAGCAAAAAGAAACAAAAAAACCGCTGGGAGGCTTGCCTCCCAGTTCGCGTTTCCGGAATTTATCGAGCGTTTTCCGGCCCACGCACGAACGGAGCAATGCATGAGCACGATATCTACATCGTCAACCGGTTCAACCGTT
>NZ_JBSIPA010000833.1:0-1257 GCF_053574605.1 Caballeronia sp. M23-90
TAGGCGAACGCAACGCGGCGCTGGAGCGCCAGCCGCCGGCATCGTGATCAGAGCGTGCGGCCGGTTTCAAGCCAGCCGCCTATCAGTGCGATCGCTGCTGACCGGTTGTGCACGCATAGCGCCCGGAACATGACCGACAGATGCACCTTGACGGTTCCCTCGGCGACACCGAGTTCCCGCGCGATCATCTTGTTGGTCCAGCCGCGGTACACGAGCCGCATGATTTCCTGCTGGCGTGGCGACAGGTTTTCCATCAGATGCCGATGATGCGGCTGGATACCAACCGGCAACGCCTCCACGACAGCCCCCCCGGAACGTTCGGCAACGGGCGCAGGGGCCTGCCCGGGTCCGAGCAGACTCAGCGCTTCAATGGGAACGTAGGCGCCGCCGAGAAGCACGAGCTCGATTGCCTTGAGCATCACGCTTGCGGGTTCGCGCTTCGGCACGAAACCGAGTGCGCCGGCGGCAAGCACCGCGCGCATTTCGTCGGCTGACTCCTCCGCCGACAACACCACCAGCGGCAGTGCCGGATTCGCCTTCAGCAGCGTTTGCAGCGACGCTGCACCTTCCATGCCGGCCATGTGCAGGTCGACTATCGCGAGGTCGTGGTTCGCTTCCGGCCTCGCAGCGGCAGCGAGCGTTTCCCAGCTATCGGCTTCGTCGAACTGGGCGTCGGGGTCGAGCCCGCGCAGCAGCGATTTCACGCCTTGCCGGATCAGTTCGTGGTCATCGGCCACCAGAAACCTCATGGCATCTCCATGTCGCGGGCCTGCTTTGTCGAGTGGCTTGGATGCGGTCTGACTGAAGCGGTCGTATTGGCGATTATGTGGCTTGAATTCGTTATGGCAACAGGATTATTTATGCGAAGTATCCACGTGCGCTACTTAAACGAACGAACGCCGGTTTTTTTTGAACCCGCCCGTCAGGCTTCAAAGCACGGCAAGCCACCCGCCATCGACGTAGATGATCTGCCCGTTCACATAACTCGACGCCGCCGACGACAGGAACACCGCCGTGCCGACAAGTTCCTCCGGCGTGCCCCAGCGCTGAGACGGGTTGCTGCTTTTCACCCATGCATCGAAGGTGGGATTCTCGACCAGCGGCTTGTTCATGTCGGTGAGGATGTACCCCGGGCCAATCGCGTTCGCCTGGATATTCGATGCCGCCCATTCCGCGCTCATCGCGCGCGTCAGCATCTTGATGCCACCCTTCGCGACCGTGGGCGCCTACACCGCCGCGAAGGGTGGCATCAAGATG
>NZ_JBSIPA010000083.1:0-19011 GCF_053574605.1 Caballeronia sp. M23-90
TGGAAACCTTGTTCTATTTGCCGTGGAATCGGCATTAACTTTGCCGTGGAATCGGCATTAACTTTGCCGTGGAATTCGTGATTTTTTTCCCGTGGAATCCTTGTTCGCGATGGCGTGGAATACGCAGCCTTCGCGTCGCTCACGATCATCGAAAAAGAAATCAGCGGTCCAAATGACACGTGGTACCTCTCGCGCTTCATTCCGTACCGGACAGCGGAAGATCGAATTGATGGAGCGGTTTTAACGCTCGTCGACATCACGGCAAGGCGCAAAGCCGAAGCGGAAGTCAAAACAAGTGAAAGACGTCTACAGCTCGCTGCGCAAAGTACCGACGACTACGCAATCATTGTTCAGGATCAGGATGGGGTGATTGTCACTTGGAACCGGGGAGCGACGCGCATTTTTGGCTACGCCGAGGCCGAGGTTACGGGAAAACCGGTCGAGCTGATATATCTGCCGACGGATCGCGAAAGCCATGTTGCCACTGCGGAACGTCAGATTGCAACAAACACGGGACGATCGCAGGACGAGCGGTGGTATGTGCGAAAGGACGGCTCAAAGCTTTATTGCAGCGGCGTAACAACACCGTTGAAGGGCGATGGATTTAATGGCTTCGCAAAGATCGCCCGTGATTTAACTGACGGGAATACGGCCGAGAGCTCGAAGCAACTTCAGCAATCGCTCGAGCGATCGGTACGCGAGCAAGTCGAGGCAGCCGACCAACTGAAAAACGAGTTCCTGGCCGTGCTATCTCATGAACTCAAGAACCCGCTCAATCTAATCCATGTGAAGGCAGAGATGCTGACCCGCGCTCCTCTGGCGCGCGATCTCGCAGTCGTGCGTGACGCCGCCGACGCAATTCAAAAGTCGGTTGCGGCGCAAGCAACAATTATCGACGACTTGCTTGACATGTCTCGGGTCAAAACTGGCAAGTTGGCGTTCAACAGCCACCATATGGATATAGCCGCCACGATCATTACCGTCGGCGCTGCCATCGAGATTGATGCTGCTGAACGTGGGATTGGGGTGACACTATCAGGCGTTGAGACGGCTCTTACCGTTTGGGCTGATCCCGTTCGCATCGAGCAAATCCTTTGGAATTTGATTAGCAATGCACTAAAATTCACGCCCTCCGGTGGCGAAATTAACGTGACCCTGTCGCGCGAGAAGGGCTTTGCGTGCGTGGAAGTCGCCGATACAGGTCAAGGCATCGACGTGGCATTCATGCCAAAGATCTTCGATATGTTTAGTCAGGCGGACGGTGGGACTGCTCGCTCAAAGGGCGGCTTGGGCATTGGGCTCGCCCTTGTGAAGCAGTTGGTAGAAAGGCATGGCGGTCGAGTCACAGTGGACTCCGCGGGAGTAGGTCAAGGCGCGCGTTTCCGCATTTGGATCCCGACTGATAAAGCCTCCGAGCACGAGGCACCCCCCCAACACCTCGGCCTGGGTATTTTGAGAGATAAGCACGTTTTGCTTGTGGAAGATACGCAGGAGACGCTCGAAGCATTCCAAGCATTGTTGGAACTTGAAGGCGCGCACGTCCATGCAGAGTCGAATGGCGCCGGTGCGCTGCGTGCTGCGCAAGAGGGCCATTTCGACCTAATTCTGTCTGATATTGGTATGCCGCAAATGGATGGATACGAGCTAATCACAGCGATCCGGAAAATGTCCAAACACACGAGCACGCCCGCTATCGCGATGACAGGATTTGGCCGTCCACAAGATGCCAAGCGCGCTCTAGCGTCCGGTTTCAATGGTCATATAGGCAAGCCGGTGTCGCTCGACAAATTGGTTGCGTTGATCGCTCGCTGCGTACCAAGCTCAGCCACATAGCCGCCCCTAATTTGAATGCTTGCACACTCACGCGCTTCGGGATCGCTCCGTTAACTCATCCGATGTCGCTCATACTCGTGTCCAAGAAGGTTCGACGGCAATTTTATCGGTCTTTCAAAATCGAATGTATTGTCAGAATTAACTGCGGTCATTACGGCAGGAGTTGAAACGTCGCTTAAAAAAGCCCTTTTCCCGCAGCGCCGGCGAGCACCCAGACCGGGTAAGGCGCTGCGGAAGTCGTACTAAAAACCAACACCTACGCCAACGCCCCCCCCACCGAATCCGCCGCCACCCCATGTCCCGCCTCCGAGCCCTATCCCAACGTTGACAGGCGGTGCATAGTAGGCGCCGCCTTCATCAGGGCGCGCAACAGCGCATCCGGCAAAGGCGACTGCCAGCAACACAATGCTCAAGAACTTCATCATGATCGTCTCCCGTTGGGCGAGGACGGTTCAGCAACTATCGGTCCTCACTGGACAAAAGCGACGAGGCACCCTCTCTCGCTATGTCCGCGCACTTTCTTTATCCGATTCGCTCTCGTTGAGGAGCAGGTGTCCGCATGTGGCGGCATCAACGGGACGCGAAAACCAGTAACCTTGCAATTCGTCGCAGCCGTAGCGCAGCAATTGGCCACGCTGCTCTGCTGTTTCGACTCCCTCAGCAATCACCTGCAAGTCAAGTGTGCGAGCCATTGCGACAATTGCCTCGACAATTGCATGACTGCTCGATGCCGAGCCTAGTTCGCTAACGAAGGACCGATCAAGCTTGATCCGCTGCACGGGGAATCTTCGGAGGTATACGAGGTTGGAGTAACCTGTGCCGAAATCGTCGATCGCGATCCCAATGCCAAGCGCTTTGAAGCTGGCCAAAATGCGGATACTCTCTTCCGGGTCTTTCATCGAAAGGCTTTCGGTAATCTCAAGCTCCAGTTGCTCGGGCGGAACCCCGCAATCGGCAAGCACCCGAGCGACTACCGAGTCCAGCGCAGGGTTGTTGAATTGGCGAGCCGAAACATTGACGCCCATACGCAAAGCCGGCAATCCGTTGTTACGCCACGCGGCAGCTTGGGCGCACGCAGTCCGCAAGACCCATTCGCCAATGGGTTCGATCAGCCCCGACTCTTCGGCAAGTGGGATGAACTGCGTCGGGGGTAGCAAACCGCGCAAGGGATGCTGCCAGCGGATAAGCGCCTCTACGCCGACAATGCGTGCACTGGTTATCTCAACTTGAGGTTGGTAGTGGAGAAGGAATTCGTCGCGCTGCAGGGCCTGTTTTAGCTGCGTCTCCAGCTCTAGTCGTTCGCCAGCGCGCGAACTCAGCGCGGCCGTGTATTGCCACACCCGGTTGCCGCCAACTTTTTTGGCACCATACATTGCAGCGTCGGCATGCTTGACCAACGTGGTCGCATCCGCTCCGTCCCGAGGATAAACGCAGTAGCCCATGCTGCAACTGACGGACACTTCCCGTTCGGCAACAAGCACCGGCTCGGCAACAACGCGCAAAAGGCTATCGGTCAAGTCGGCAAACGCGCTGGTTGGCATGGGTTCGGTGAGCAAGAGAATGAACTCGTCACCGCCAAGGCGACCGAGGGTGTCGCCTAACCTCATGACGCGGCCGAGCCGCCGCGTCATGACTCTCAGTAATTCATCCCCTGCGGCGTGGCCAAGACTGTCGTTGACGAGCTTGAAACGGTCCAAATCAAGGAACAAAAGCGTGAGCGTCTGGTCGCGGTGCCGTGCGAGTTCGATGGCTTGGTCAATTCGGTCCATTAACAACGCCCGGTTCGGCAAACCAGTGAGCGGGTCGTGCATCGCTTGGTGACGAAGTTCCTGCTCGAAGCGTTCGCGCTCTTTCACCTCAAGATCCAGCCGCGCGACAGTGGCTTGCAGTCGCATTGCGGCATCCGCTGCAGCCGCATGCGCTGCTTGCAATGCCAATTCAGCTGTCTTCTGAGTGGTGATTTCATAATTAATTCCAACAAGGCCAATGATTTCACCGGCTTCATTGCGTACCGCGACCTTCGTCGTAACTAGCCACGCTTCCGCTTCAAGGAGAAGATATTTCGCATGCTCCTCCTGATTCAGAAGCGAGCGCCCATGCCTCAAAACTTCCTGTTCCTGCCGGTGGTACTCGCTAGCCAGCTCGAATGGATAGAAATCGAAATCCGTCTTTCCGAGTAACTCAGCAAAATTGGAAACTCCCATGCCTTGAGCGACTGCGTCGTTGGCGAACACAAAACGGCCCTGCATATCTTTTGCATAGATGCGGTGCGGCACGTTATGGGCAAGCGCGCGCAATAGCGTGTGTTCGAAGGCGCCCCTCGACACGCGTTCGATGTTTTTGTCCGCTAATGCGGCGTTTGAAAGTCGTTCAGAACGCACAGTCATATTTAATTTCGGGCTTACGGTTAAATGAGGTTTGCCGAAACCGAGCGAACCAAGAGTCGGATGAGTCATCCAGTAGGGATAACTGGTCTTTAAACGCCCATTGCGGCACGCGGGAATCCTCTACGAGACAACGGCGTGCTATTAATTTACTTTATACGGACATACCCGATAAAAATCTCACTTGATAAGGGACTTGTATATCAAGCGAGTTGCAGCTATTTGATTTGGCTGACTTTATTTTAGCTGTTATGACGCCCGGTGCCGACATAGAACTTCGAAACTGTCGATTAAACATAACGGCGATTAACAGCTGCCGCGAACAAGAGCGGTGGGACGGCGATGGCCGCAAAAGAGAATTCAACTGTCTTGTCACATGAATTGCGAAATCCCGTGACTGCCGTTTGCGTTTTCGCACTTACACAGTTTTCTTGAGTTTTCGGGAGCAAACGCTTGCGACCAGGGAATGAACCTGAGAGCAGAAAAGGCACGCGCCCATGTAGATGCCCGCCACCTGAACAAGCGTGGTCCCCGATCGGATCACGTGCAAAAAAAGCCCTGCCTTTCGGCAGGGCTGAAGGGTTCCCGCCGAGGGCGCGGAACCTGAGAGGCGTTCAGCATATCAGGCGTAACCGCTGCATGTGGCAAAATGTGGCAACCGTCGGGTCCCCAACTCGGAGGTTGCACCATCACCCCCTTCCAAAAGTCGCGAACATTGTCATTCCACTCCGCCCACCCCGGAGGAAAGCCGCCAACTTGATATCCACCTGGGCCACAGTCCCAAGGCTCTATATTTTGTACTTGCTTCTTGCAAGGCGCCCGGTGCTGACGAACTATCGCGATGTCGACACATTACTCGGCTGACTTGTTATTCACCGGCACCGGCTCCTCTTCTCCTGGATGCGGCCACGTGGCGAATGTAACAGGTCGCGTGAAGAGTAAAAAAATCATCTTGGTCCCCCTTGAAATTCCTTGCCCTTCTCCTATTTTGGATTCGAAAGCAGCCGCGGTTTTTTTTGCGTTGCGCGTTTCGATTGGTTTGTCAGAGATTTGGCAGACGAACTGGAGGGCGTATGCCGGTTCGGCTCCTGCCGCCTATAGGAGATTGCAGCCATGAGTGGCCTACTTATCAATATCAGCCCGTTCGATGAGATTAACCGCATGCAACGTCAGATGTCGTCGGTATTTGGCGGCCTGCCAACGAGCATCCGGGCCTCGCGTCTCAGTGCCTTTCCCCAAATCAACCTCGGCAGCACCGACGATTCGGTGGAGATCGTTGCGTTCGCACCTGGGATTGATCCGGCAAAGCTCGGAGTGACCGTAGACAAGGGGCTGCTCACCATCAGCGGTGAGCGTGCAGGTGTCGAATCTCCATCCGAAGGCCGCGCTTATGCGCAAGAGCGCTTCACGGAAGCTTTCGTCGGGCCATCGAGTTGCCGCGCGATGCAGATCCCGACAAAGTGAAGGCGCGCTATGTGAATGGCTGCCTTGCCATCAGCGTGGGCAAACGCGAAACGTCACGGCCGCGCACCATCGCGATCCAGTAATCAGCCTGTCACAACATTCGAGGAGGACAACATGAATACGCAAACTCAACTCGCAGAGCGCAAGCTCAACGCTCTTGCGCGGACCAACGAAGAAAACGCACGAAAGGGCCCCACGATCGCCCCGGCCGTCGATATCCATGAAGACGCTCATGGCATTACGCTGTGGGCCGATCTTCCCGGGGTGTCGCGTGATCGTTTGAACGTGCATGTGCAGGACGGGACGCTTTTCATCGAAGGCGAGGCATTGATCGATACGCCGGACGGGCTCCGCCTGCACCGTGCAGAGATCCGCGAACCTCGGTTCGCGCGTGCCTTTTCGTTGAACACCGATTTCGACACGTCGAAAATTGAAGCCAACCTGAACGACGGCGTGTTGAAGCTGAGCATCCCGCTCCGCGAGGAAGCGAAACCGCGCCGGGTAGAAGTGAGTGTTGGATGAGCCTAAAGGGCGCTCGCGGGCGTTTTCAACACCGCCGAGCGCCCAATAGATAGGAGAGCTCTATGGGATTTGAGACAGATTGGAAAACCTTGGGGAAACACCGGGTGCGCTTGCGTGCGACCCGCGGCTTCCCCACCGAGACGCTTCACACCGTAGCTGAGGTTGCACGTCTTGCGATCGAGAACAACATGTGCGCGCGCGCACGGCTCGTAGAGGTTGTATATCGTGATCAAGACAAAGCGTACGACGTCCTCGTTGGGACCACAGTATCCGACGATCGGCGTTGTGCGGCGCAGCTAGAGGTCGCTATAGCGACTGTGCTTGGCCTGCTGCCAGAGCAAATCACGATAACGGTTAACACGGTCGAACAAGCCGAAGTCGATTTGAACTTTGGTGTTTATGAGCGGCTGCTTTCACAAAAAATCGGCTCGGTACCACCAATACAGTGAATGACACCCTGCGCGCAGGCGGCTCCAGTGAATGACACCCCGCGCGCAGGCGGCTCCGAGTCGCGAGTCCAAAGGAGGCAAAGATTGTCTTGCGCGCCGAATAAGACTGGCAGCCCTTGGGCCGACGCACCTGCGCCTCTTTGACTCCTTTAGTCGTGCGCTATCGTATAAAGTGTTATAGGCCGCTTACTGAGCCTGTAGACGGCATAGACCGTATGCACCGCACCTAGCCGGGGTCCGGTGCCATGCGTGTGGGCTATCAGTCGTATTAACTTCGATGCCATAGCGTTTTTTGCCGTTAAAGCGATTTCGAATACGTGATTACCAGCCGACATCCTGTCCTCCGTTCGATTTTGGGGCAGACAGTGCATAAGGGGGATGAAGACAAGCCGGCGACTTAAGCCAAGGCAACTGCCGTCCATGGCCTACCCTCAACGAATTCATGTTTGTCGGTCCCCGGCTTGCTTTTGTAGCACCGGTTACAGCATAGAGTGCCTCAGTTTGCTGACCGTTGGTCGAGCTCGGTGACATTGTCATTGTAAGGGAGCGGTGCCCACTGATATGCGCTCTTATACCGCCGGACGTGGCCCAACCCCGGAAAAGAGATATGGTCGGATGCGACTACAATCCCACTTTTTGCCGCTTCACGGAGCAATTTTCTACGGCTTGCAACTGCCTGCGCAGGGACCACGTCATAGGCCACCGAAACACCGGGGTGTTCAAATTGCACTTCCGTTGAGTGGATTGTATCGCCCCAAAACAACATCTTATGTCCGTCGCTTTCGACATAGTAAACAGTGTGGCCCGGAGTGTGGCCTGGAGATGCAACAGCTTTGATCCCTGGCAGAATCTCGCTGTCAGACGTCACGTAGTGAACGCGGCCTGCGTCGACGTACGGGCCAACGGTTGCTCGGGATTGCTCGACCGTGCGGCGGTCATCCGGCGCTTTGAGCTTGTTGTCCTTGTCAAGCCAGTAATCAATATCTTTCTTGGAGACATACACCGTCGCGTTCGGGAAAACCCGCCGGCCACCAACTGTCAGCCCGCCCGAGTGGTCGCCATGGATGTGCGTTAGAAGGATAATATCAATTTGATCCGGACTGAAACCCGCAGACTCCATGCTTGAGACTATTTTGCCGCTAGTCGAACCGAAAAGTTCTCCAGCGCCGGTATCAATGAGCACGAGGTGGCTACCCGTCTTGACTAGGTACGCGTTAATCGAAATAGGAATAGGTTCGTGCTCGTGGTAGCTTGCAATAATTGATTGGACCTCCTTCCTTTTGCTTAGGATGTCTTCCAAATCGCGCCTAGCGATGCCGTCTGAGAGGGCTGTGATCTGGAACCGGCCAAGAGTGCCTCGATAGAACGACGGTGCCTGAGCCAGAGCCGAAGCTCTGTCGCCTGCTTGAGCGCTCATCGCGGTAACCAGTACGGTGAGGCCAATAAAAAATAAATACGATAGGTTCTTCGAGAGTTTCATGTTCGAATCCAAAGTAGCATTGAACGTTTCGAGTTGTTTAGCGCGGACACTACCGCCGTATCGCTCGCTTAGGGCCCGGGCGCTGCCGGATGCAGTCAAGCGCTTTGTCGTCTCAGAACACGGCCTGCTCGCTGCCCGGTGTGGCCGTGGCCTGCGAACGTGACCTCTCCATTTACGACAACGGTCTCAATACCTGCAGACGGTTGCGCTGGATCTTCATACGTTGCCCGATCAGAGACCGTAGCTGAATCAAAAACGACTAGGTCGGCATAATTACCGACGGTAACTGTGCCGCGGCGCTGGATGCCAAACGTCTTAGCAGTGAGACCAGTCATTTTCCATACGGCCGTCTCTAGCGAAAAAAGTTTAAGCTCCCTGGAATAGCGGCCGAGCACCCGTGGGAACGTGCCCCATAGGCGGGGATGCGGTTTATCATTAGTCGGTAGACCGTCTGAGCCGATCATCGTGTGTTCGTAGGCTAAAATACGTTGAACATCCGATTCATCCATGCTGAAATAGATTGCGCTCGCTGGCTGCAAACGCTTCGATGCTTCTTCAAGGGAGACGCCCCATGATGTTGCAATCTTTGAAAGCTCAAGGCCGACCAACTCCGGGTGTGATCCGCTTGATGCGATAAGCACGCGGCCCTGCAGACGCGATTCGTCTTGGTGAAGCATCGTCGAGCTTGCATTGTAAGGATAACAATCGAGAGCGACGCATTGGCACTTCATCGCAGCATCGATCATCGGTAGCGTAACAAGTGATTTCCCGAAGTTCTGTCCACGCGCCAACTTATGGTGTGATATGACTACGGGGACGCCAAGCAATCGTCCGATTTGGAGAGTTTCTTCGATTGATTCAACGCACCGGTCGGCCTCGTCGCGCATATGCGTAACATATATGCCACCTTTCTCGGCGAGCGGCTTACACACCCGCACGATTTCCTCTGTCGTAGCGGCTGCGGCCGGTGGGTAGTATGTCCCAGTCGAAAGTCCGATCGCACCGGCATCCATTGATTCCAACAACAAAGCCTGCATGGCGTGTACCTCCTTCGGACTTGCCTCGCGGTCAAGCTCATCCATCGTCGAGACTCGCAACGTCGTGTGTCCCACCATCGGTATCACGTTGACGGAGGCAGGTGACCGCTCGAGCGCGGCAAGATAGTCGCCGAAGTAGGAAAAGTTGGCAGCTTCGTGGGATTCACGGCTTGCAATTAGGCTGAGCGGCATTGGCCGCTCAGCTTTCCTGGCCAAAGGCGCCGTACTGATGCCACAGTTGCCTGTGACGACGCTTGTCACCCCTTGGGTAATTTTTGGCATCATTGCGGGATCCAGCAGCAGCGCAGCGTCATCGTGACTATGCGAGTCGATGAAGCCGGGGGCAACAATCTTCCCCGATGCATCAATGACTTGATTAGCGGACAGATGCGACGCGTCGCCGATAAAGACGACCTTGTCGCCCGCAATTCCGACGTCCAAATCACATCTGGGCCGTTTTGTTCCATCGATTAGCGTTCCACCGCGAATCAATATATCGAAATTTTGTCGTTCTCTCAGGGTCATGCGGTTTAACTTTCCACTGGTTGTGAAGGCGCTAACGGTCTTCGTCAGTGCCAAATATTGCTTGGAATGAAAACGAAGTCTAATGAATTTTCTTAGGTCGGTGATAACTCTGGTTTATGTGAGCCGTCGTGTTTGCGTAAAACGTTGCGCTTGCCGTAGAGTTGATGAGCTTACAATCTAAACTGATGAGGAAGGCACAGCGTGAGGCTCCGTCATATCGAAGTGTTCAGTGCCATTATTTCGACCGGCTCCGCGGCGGGCGCGGCTAAACTGCTTCATATATCGCAGCCGGCCATCAGCAAGGTCCTCAAGCATGCGGAACAGTCGCTCGGGTTTAGGTTGTTTCTACGGGATAGAGGGAAACTGGTGCCCACGCCTGAGGCATTAAGGCTTAGAGAAGAGCTAGGCCCCTTTGAAGACCACTTGCGGCGCATTCGACGCTTATCGGCAACGTTGGCTCACCGAGGTGAGCGCCCGTTGGCCGTCGCCGTCACGCCGGCGATCGCGTACACCGTGTTGCCACAGGCAGTTGCCGCGTGGCTCGAAGCGTTTCCCGATGCAAGTTGTGAGCTTGCCGTAGCCCACACACGTGAAATTGAGCAGGCTCTGCTGCTCGGTGAAGCGGAATTAGGTTTAACCATGCGCCCGATCTCGCACCCAAATTTGGTCGCAATGCCAATTCTCGATTGCAGTTTGTGCGCGATCGCGCCTCCGGGCTGGTGGTCCGAAGAATCGTTAACCCGTCCCCTTGAACCTAACGAACTCGTCAACACGCAACTGATCTCGATCGATGCGGATGACCACCTGGGGGCCTTGATCGCAAGCTGGATGGTCCACGCACCGGCAGTAGTGTCGCGCGTGTCCGTCCAGACATATCCGCTTGCTTATGCGCTGGTCGAAAATCGCGTTGGGGTCGCGCTCGTCGACTCACTTACGGCTCGATCAACCGGCGGGCGACAAAATGTACAGACGAGGCCGGTCACGTCGGATCAGTCGTTGCACGTCTATGCGGTCACCGAGCGCTCGAGGCCGCCTCCCAAAGTCAGCGAGCGCCTTCTGCAATTTCTGCGAGAGGCCACCCGCTAGCAAGGAGCGGAGCTCTATTCGAATGCAAGGCGCTGCCGACATAACCTGTGTTTATCGCCCCGTGACTTATTGATATTGGACGAGCTCGGCGGCAAAACCGACAATGCTCGAATAGACTTTTGAAGGACGAGCAGATGCACGTGGCTGTATTGGGCGGCGGAGTTACCGGGTTAGCGACGGCGTGGTATCTGGCTAGTGACGGCCACGAAGTCACCGTCGTGGAACGAAATGCTAGCGTTGCGCTCGAGAGTAGTTACGCGAACGGTGGACAGCTCTCGTATAGCTACGTGGCTCCACTCGCCGGCCCTGGAGTAATTTCAAAAATTCCACGGTGGCTAGCGCAACGACACTCACCGGTGCAGTTCCGTCCTCGTGCTGATATCGACCAGTGGCACTGGATATTGAAGTTCGTGCTGGCCTGTACGCGCACGCATAGCGAACTCGCCACACGCCGCCTTCTGGCACTGTCATTCCTAAGCCGTGATCTGATGCGGGACTTGATTAGATGCGAGCCGACACTGTCCTTCGACTACGCAAAAGCCGGAAAGTTAGTCGTGTACCGCGACGAGAATAGCTTTGCGGCGGCACAAAATCTTCTGCATCTCCAACGGTCTCTTGGATGCGAGCAACAAGTGTTTACAACTCGTGAATGCTTGGACGCCGAGCCGTCGCTAAATGGGTTTGCCTCGCAATTAGCAGGGGGCATTTTCACACCGAGTGACGAGACGGCCGACTGTTACAAGTTTTGTGCTGGATTAGCTGAAAAGCTAAAATCTAGAGACGTTAGGTTCCTGTTCGGAACTGAAGTCACCGCATTGCGTATCGACGGAGCGTGCCGCCCTCATCGCGTCACCATTCATGCCGATGGCCGACAGATCCCTGCGGATCAGGTCGTGGTTTGTGCCGGCGCCGCAAGCGCGAATCTGCTCAGACCGCTAGGCATCAGAGTTCCACTTTATCCGCTCAAGGGGTATAGCCTTACCGCCGAAATCTGCACACCCGATGCGGCGCCGCAGATAAGTGTCACCGATTTTGATCGCAAGATAGTGTACGCACGTCTCGGCGAACGCCTTCGAATCGCAGGTATGGCCGACATTGCGGGGCGCGATGCAAAGCCGGATCTCGCGCGGATCGAGTCGTTACGCGCCGAAGCCACACGAGCATTCCCGTCGGCCAGCGATTACACCTTGGCGGAGGCGTGGTGTGGATTACGGCCTGCAACGCCCACAGGTACGCCCTACATCGGCGCGACCGCATTCGCAAATCTCTGGCTTAACGTTGGGCAAGGCGCGCTCGGTTTCACGCTGGCCTTGGGGAGCGGATTGATTATTAGCGAACTCATTATGGGACGCAAGCCGTCCGTGCGAAGCGACGATTTCGCTATGCCTTTTTAGCTACGGCCACACCGGAAAGGCTTTGCAGTCGGGTTGCGTCGCAAACAAGGAGCAAATTCGTATGCCGATCGACATCACCGCAGACGTCGCGTTGGAAAAAAAGCCGGATTACGACGCTTGCGAAAAGTCGGTGCAGATGCTGCAACAGGCAATGGCTTCCGGAAAAGTCGCGGCTGTCGAACTTGTGCAGAATTATATCGACCGCATTCGAGCGTTCGACCGCGCAGGCCCGAGACTGAACTCGATCGTCGCGATCAACCCATCCGCCTTGAACGAAGCTGCGGCGCTCGACGCAGAGCGGCGCGCGAACGGTACACGCGGAGTCCTCCATGGAATTCCGATCCTTGTCAAAGACAATATCGACGTTGCGGGGATGCCGACGTCCGGCGGCTCGCTTGCCTTTGCAAACCTTTACCCAAAGAGCGATGCCTTTCTCGTTGGTCGGCTGAGAGCAGCAGGTGCGATTGTGTTGGGCAAGACTACGATGCATGAGCTCGCCGCAGGTGTAACTAACGTTTCGTCTCTGACCGGCTTTACACGCAACCCGTACGATCTGCGTCGGGTGCCCGGCGGATCAAGCGGGGGTACGGCAGTGGCCATTGCGGCGAGCTTCGCCGCTGTGGGGATCGGCAGCGATACCTGTGGCTCGCTGCGCCTGCCAGCGTCATGTCAATCTCTCTATACGCTCCGCTTGTCCCGCGGTCTCGCAAGCCGTTCAGGAATGATGCCACTGTCGACGACACAGGACATCCCCGGGCCGCTTGCTCGCACCGTTAATGATCTCGCCATTGGGCTTGACGCCATCGTAGGTGAGGATCCAGCAGACGTTTCCACGCTAGGGGCTGCAGCACATATTCCCCGCTCTTATTTAGCCGGAATTCGTGCAGATGCACTGGCTGGACTCAGGATTGGCGTAGTGCCGCAATTGTTCGGAAGCGCCGTCGATGAAGAGGAGGTATCTGAGATAAGCCGGCAGGCGCTGAACGCGATGCAGCGCCTGGGAGCTCAGCTGGTTGAATTCGACCTTCCTGAGCTTGAACAAGCGATGCGCGCCAGCAACGTGATCGCGTACGAGTTCCGGTTTGCGTTGGCTGATTACCTAAGTCGCTTCCCCGCCTCGCCGATAAGCTCACTGAGCGATGTCATTGCTGCTGGCTTGCACCACGAGCATCTCGATTCAGTGCTCAGGGCGAGAGATGCGGTCCGGGGACCGGATAGCCGAGCGTACCGGCAAGCCGTTGCACAACAAGCAAAACTGCGCGATATGGTTGAGTCGCTTATGGGGCGGCACGCTGTCCGGGTGCTCGCCTATCCTGCGCTGCGCCGCATGCCAACCTTCATCGGGGAAATCTTGCCGGCCGCGAATAGCCAGCTAGCGCCGGGGACGGGCCTCCCTTCCATCGTCATGCCGGCCGGCTGGACAAGCGACGGCCTGCCTGTTGGCATTGAGCTCATGGGCTCCCGCTATTGCGAGCAAGACTTGCTCAGCTATGCAAGCCAATGGGAAGAGCAGGCATGGACGCGCGCTGCGCCACCCGCCACGCCCTCTGTTCTCTCGCTCTCGCGGGCCAATCGTACGCTTTGTGGGGACGTTCGCTTTGGTGCGCATGCCGGCAACGACGAGTGCGTGCGCGTGCAATATACGCTCGACATTCTAACGGCAGAATTGAAATATGAGGCTTCGGTGGGACCGGACGTCGTCCATCGTCTGATAGCGGTCACCGTCCATGCAACATGCGACGGGTCGACCGGTCCTGTGTTCGTTAACTTAGTTATGAGAGGGGAACGTAAGAGATCCGACACGCTAATCCTCGCGCCTCATCAACTCGCGCGCTGGATGAACGGCGATATTGTGTTCCGACTCACTACGAGCAACGGAATCGAGGAAGCTCCTGCTGATGTGGTCTCGGATGAACGTTAAGGTCGAGCTCCAGCAGGCGGTCCTTCCCTAACTGACACGTACCTTATGGCTGACGATATCTTCGATCGCTTTGGCATGTTGGTCCGTCGAACATTAAACATTGCGATCTGCCGGGCCAAAGCGAGGCGAGAGGCAAAGACATGATAGGAGACGTTTGAATGAGTTCAAAGAACTGGCGCAAGGCGGCACTAATCGCAGTCATTTTCGTCGCTTGGGTGGTCGCGTACGCCGACAGGATTGTTATGAGCACGGCCGTGATCCCTATTGCACAGGAGTTCCAACTCAATGAGCAAGGGCGCGGATACGTCCTTGGCGCTTTCTATTTTACATATGCCTTCATGCAGCTTGGCGGGGGTTGGCTAGCTGACCGGCACGGCGCAAAGCGCGTGCTGACCGCATGTATTGTCATTTGGTCTATTTTCACGGCACTTACTGGTGCATCCTGGTCTTTCGCATCGCTTGTCACGATTCGTTTGCTCTTCGGAATCGGTGAGGGCGGTTTTGCTCCAGCAAACGCCGTGGCAATCGCCGAGAATTTCGAGAAGTGCGAACGTGGCCGCGTGCAATCGCTCATGTCCAGCACAGTATTTCTGGGCAACGCAGCCGGATCAATATTCGTCACCACCGTTATCGCAACTTACGGCTGGCGTTGGACGTTTCCGGCGCTGGGAGCATGCGGCGTGATAGTCGCCGCCGCGTTCGTCTATATGCTTGAGTCCCGTCCGAGTACGCGCGGGTACCGCGCCGTCGCCATTAAGGACCGTTCCCAGTATGTGCAGTTGCTGCGCAATCCGCTTACCTGGCGCGTTGGCCTGATTTGGTTCTGCACCAGCACCTTATTCCTTGGGCTGCAATCATGGATGCCATCGTACCTGCTGAAGGTACGAGGCATTGACATCCAGCACATTGGCGTTGCGTCGATGATCCCCTATCTCGTGGCATTCTTTGGCACCAACGCCGTTGGATACGTAATAGACAAGGCGGGCGCTCGACGATCAAAGCCACTGATGGCGTGCGGCGCGCTGCTTTCCGCGCTATTCCTCGTGCTGATGATGACAACTTCGTCACTACCGCTGCTCGTGCTCTACTGGACAATGTGTATCGGCGCGTTCACGATGGTATATGGAACCGTTTTCGCCGTCCCCCTCAAATACTTCCCCGATGAGCAAGTCGGCAGTGCAACAGGTCTGATCAATTTTGGCGGTCAGATGGCCGGATTCGTTGCCCCAGTGATAATGGGACATCTGATAAGAGGCTTCAACGGCTCGTACGTGGGTGCCTTCTCCTACCTTGTGGTGTCCGCCGCCTTAGCGAGCGTCATCGCGTCCACATTGAAAACGCCCAGTTCTGGCGACGACTCAGCGCGACTGGGCCTGGCAAACCGATGATCTTTGGCTCGACGCCACGGCCTCCTATGCGGCAACCGACACGCCCGGCGACGGGACCGACCGTCCGACGACGCGGGCACAGCACCGCGGCTAGTCGAACAGTTGTATGTTGAAAGGGTTTCGCGACGACCAAGGCGTACGGCAAGCCGTTGCCTGCAGCGACAAGGCCACGATGATTCGGTGGATAGCCATTCGCACTCATGGCGAAGGCGTAAGCCGATACGGGCGAGCGATGATTTATTTATAACACGCGTTGTCTTAACAGCAATCCGGCGAGGGCTGGGCAGGGCTCGCCAGCCTGACGTTGCAGGACTGGCATGGAGCACCTTTAGGCAACTGATATCGATGCAAGAAGAGGCCATACGCTCAGGCCCACCGATTGCCGCCAGTGCCTCGCAGTCCGCTTTGGCCAGGCCCACATGAGTGCGTTTTACGCGCGATGGCACGATGGCATTACGAGACGATGTTAATTGTGATTTCTTGAGATCTACCACGTGCCAGCGCGATTGTCGAATGCACCAACGCTTCTGCTTCAGCTTCAAAATCCGCGCCCGGGGTAGCCGCCCCTCTGGACGATAGGAGTTAATCCGATTTGTGCGGATTCGCGAACGCTGGGCGGGATTGGCTCAGGCATTTGCCCATGCAAGTTGCCAACTTGCATGCGTTGAGCGTGCGTCTGCTGAACGGCGACCTCACGCCAAACCGCGCATTAAGCGCCGAACTTATACGAGGCCGACGCGATATTTTGTGTTTTCGGTTCGCAGCACGTCTGCCGGATGTACTAGGCATTAGTTATTCGACGGATCACAGCGTCTGCAAACTCGATCGTTGAGGCAGTGCCTCCCAGGTCGCGAGTGCGAATATTGTCCGTGCGAAGTGTTTCACCAATCGCCCGTCGCAAGCGCTCGGCAAGGTCACACTTGCCGACGTGGTCGAGCATCAGGCCTGCTGCGAGTAAAACCGAGACGGGGTTGGCAACACCCTTACCCGCGATGTCTGGCGCGGATCCATGGACTGCTTCAAATATAGCTGTATCAACGCCGTGGTTCGCTCCAGGAGCCATGCCCAATCCGCCGACAAGTCCTGCCAACTGGTCGGAGAGAATATCGCCGAACAGATTCGTGCTTACTAGCATATCGAACTGCCACGGATTCAACACCAGTTGCATAGCGCATGCGTCGACAATCAGTCGTTCATTTCTACTCGACCTGCGTATTCCCGCGCGACGTCTCGAGCCACCTCCAGAAATAATCCAGTTAGAGCCTTAAGGATGTTTGCCTTATGCACTACAGTGACCTTTTTTCGATCATGTTTTAAGGCGTATTCGAATGCAAACCTCACGATCCGCTCGCACGCGTCGCGCGTGTTGACCCCTGTTGCGACTGCGACCGCCTTTTGATCGGAGCCGACGGGAATGAAATATTCGTGCGCCACATAGAACCCGCCCAAATTTTCTCGCACGAGAACCAGATCGATTCCATCATAACGTCCTGGGACGATCGTACGAACGGGACGGACGTTTCCAAAAAGCTGAAACTCTTCGCGAAGACGAACATTCGATGATCGAAAACCGTCGCCAATGGGCGTTGTCAAGGGGCCTTTGAGCGCGAGCTTGTGCTTCCGAATGCTTTTAATTGTTGCATCTGGTAGCGGGTCTCCGCTGCTCGTTACCCCAGCTAAGCCGGCTTGCTGTACGTCCCATGCGAAGGGAGATCCTAAAGCGTCTAAAATCTGGACCGTAGCAGCAACGACTTCTGGCCCTATTCCATCACCTGGTATCAGCGTTGCGGGGACTTGGCTTTCCGTCATAGTTTGGATATTGTTCACGTTACTACCTAGATCGTATTGGGATCTGCGCTTCGCCACGCTGCGACCCCGCCTAGTTTAAGTATGGCCTAGATTTAGCTGCCGACGCAAATGTGGGACGGGACACCCCACGCGTGGCGTTCTCTCATAATCGTTGCTCCGGCCGAGTTCCGTCAGCTTCTTCGATCGGCATTTGTGTACCATCATCCCCCGCGTTTATTAGATGCTTTATAACTTTTCTAACCGCACAGTGCCAGTACCATGTAAGAGCTATTTCTCGGAGACGATTTGAACTGCCCACACGTTATTTCCTCGAAGTTGGGACCTTACACTGACCTTGTTAGCGCCCTGTAACGTTGCGGCGGTGAGAGAGGTGTACTGTCTCGCGCTCGCGCTGACGCCTCCGATCGGTTGCCCCTGTAGCCCCGTCATTCGAACGGACAATTTAGGCTCTCGCTCCAAGCCGTGCTCCGCGGATTGTGTGGGTCAGTGCTCTCCGCAAAGGACCGCTCAAGCCGTTTGAGCAGCTTGCGTTGGTCATCCGAGAGATTGACGGGCGTCTCCACTTCTACGCGCACGTAGAGTTCACCGGTGACACCGGAGCGCAGACCCTTTACACCCTTGCCGCGCAGACGGAATATCTTGCCCGATTGCGTGCCCGCTGGTACTTTGAGGCTCACAAGGCCCTCCAGCGTAGGAACTTCAATATCGCCACCGAGCGCAGCCGTCGTGAGGGAAATTGGCATCAGGCAATGCAAATCGTCGCCGTCGCGTTCGAACAGCGAATGTTGCTTTAAGCGAATTTCGACAAACATGTCACCGCTGGCGCCGCCATTGACGCCGGGCTCACCCTTACTTGGCAGACGGATCTGCATGCCATCTTCGATACCAGCCGGAATCGTCACTTTCAGCGACTTACTCTCCTTTACTTTTCCAGTGCCCCGGCAATGGCCGCATGATTCAGGATTATAGTTGCCGTTGCCGTTGCCGTTGCACTTTGGACACGTATGCTGAATGCTGAAGAAACCCCGCAATACTTGTACTGTGCCGTACCCGCCACACGTCGGACAGGCAACCGGCTTTGTTCCGGCCTTGGCTCCCGTGCCATCGCATGGCTCGCAGTTTCGCCAACTCGGCACACGGATCTCAGTGACATCGCCGTGGACAGCCTGCTCCAATGAGATTTCGATGCTGCAGCGAAGATCAGCACCGCGATATGCCCGCGGATCGCGGCGACCCGCTCGGCCGCTCGTAGCATCTCTTTCAGGCCTACGGTCATGACTTGTATGACCCGTGGCATCGCCAAAGATGTCGTCAAATTCCTCTGCGAATTGGCTATAGGTCCGCTGGTCCGCACCGGTCATATTCGGGTCAACGCCTGCATGGCCATAACGATCATATGCCGCACGCTTCTGCGGATCCGAGAGCATTTCGTAGGCCTCTTTGACCTGTTTGAAACGCTCTTCTGCATCCTTGCCCTCCCGGTTGCGGTCAGGATGATGCTTCATTGCAAGTTTGCGGTAAGCCTTCTTTATTTCGGCATCACTTGAATTTTTGGTGACGCCCAAGATTCGGTAATAGTCACGTTTCGCCATTTTCCTAAGAAACTCACCTTCACGCTGGCGAGTCCTGAGGCTGTAGTGAATATCCAAATTGCGCCGCGCGGCGATGAAGCTGTTTGATGACACGGTCCCTGTACTGCTGTTCGTAATGATCCGCACC
>NZ_JBSIPA010000834.1:0-1256 GCF_053574605.1 Caballeronia sp. M23-90
TGCCTGGGCGGTGCGGCCACCGCCTGACGGTTTTCGCGGTTGGCATCGCGCGTTGAGAGCGTCCGCTTCGGCGGACGTTTCGCATTGATCGGCAGCGTTCTGCGCCATTCCACGCCGCCTGATGGGTTCTGCTTACGAACGAAAGCAAACCGCCGTTGCGCCGCTTGTCTTAGAATCGCCGCTTGGTCCTCACTTCCTGCGCAATATGAACTCCACATCGGAAGACCGCTGGCGCGACTTGCGCCCGGACCCGGACAGCGACACTCCGCTTTATCTGCAACTCGCCCGCAAGCTCGGCAATGCGATCCACGATAACCGATGGAACGCGGGCGAAGCATTGCCATCCGAACGCGTGCTGTCGGAGGCGCTCGGGGTATCGCGCATCACCTCGCGCAAAGCCATCGCCCTCCTGGTAGAACAAGGACTCATACGGCGCACGCAAGGCGCGGGTTCGTTCATCACGCCGCGCTACGAAGACCCGCTTTCGCGTTTGTCGAGCTTCAGCGAAATGCTGCGCAGACGTGGATTTACACCCGGATCGCAGTGGCTTTCGCGCGTGATCGAACCCGCGAATCGCGACGAAGTGATCCAGCTCGGGTTATCGCCGGCGGCGGCCGTTGCGCGCTTGAGGCGCTTGCGTACGGCCGATGGCATTGTCATGGCGGTCGAGAATTCGACCTTTCCGGCAGCGCTGATTCCCGACCCGGACGCAATCGGCGATTCGCTCTACAGCTTTCTGGAACAGCGGAACTTGTCTATCGTGCGGGCCTTGCAGCATTTTCGCGCGGTGAATGCGAGCGATGAAATCGCCACGCAGATGGGCATCGCGCCACACGATGCGTTGCTGCTGATCACGCGCGTAGGTTATACGGCCGATCAGCGCCCGATCGAACTCACCGATACCTACTGCCGCAACGATTACTACGACTTCGTTGCGGAGTTGCGGAAGTAACCATCACGTCCAGCGCGGCTCGTCCGAACCGATCTCGACCGGCGGCGAGGGCCAGAATGGCGGCGTCATCGACATACGCTCGGGCGGCTGCGTGAGCGTAAGCGACCCGAACGGCGACTCGATGGTTTGAAGCACATCGCGGACGTCATCGATATTCGGATCGTGGATCTTTTGCCCGTCTTCGATCAAACCCATCGATTGCAGCCAGCGCCCGGTCCCAGCCAGCGATACCCGCACATGCCAGCTTCCGCCCTCCTCGGCGCGGCGTTGCAACGCGGTCATTGCGCCGAATGCCGCGAGATAG
>NZ_JBSIPA010000835.1:0-1255 GCF_053574605.1 Caballeronia sp. M23-90
TCGGCACGGCGAAGTCCACCACAGCGCGCGCACTGGCCGAGCTGCTTCCCGAAGGCCGCTTCGTCACCCTGCCGTTGGGCGCGAGTGAAGAGCAACTGATCGGATCGCTCGATCTTGAAACGGCGTTACGCGACGGCGGCGTGCGTTTTTCGCCGGGCTTGCTTTCGAAGGCGCATGAAGGCGTGTTGTATGTGGATGAAGTCAATCTGCTGCCGAATCAGCTCGTGGATCAATTGCTCGATGTCGCTGCAAGCGGCGTGAACTTGATCGAGCGCGATGGCATCTCGCATCGGCATGACGCGCGGTTTGTGTTGATTGGCACGATGAACCCCGAGGAAGGCGAACTCAGGCCGCAGTTGCTCGATCGGTTTGGGCTTGCGGTGGAGTTGCAGAATTGCTTCGATGCCAACGTACGTCGCGAGATCGTCAAGGCGCGGCTTGCATTCGACGCAAATCCTGAAGCGTTCCGTTTGCGGTTAGCGCCGCAACAAGATGCGTTGTCGCATAAGCTTCTACGTGCACGTTCAGCTCTTCCCGCCCTCGAATTCGATGACTCCGTTCATGCGCGTGTGAGCGAGCTTTGCATCGAGGCAAACGTCGACGGCTTGCGCGCCGATCTGGTCATGCTGCGTGCGGCGCGTGCGCTGGCTGCATTGGAGGAGGCCGATGCGGTCCGGGTGGATCATGTCGAACGCATTGCGGAGGCGGTGCTTCTGCATCGGCGGAAAGTCGGCAACGAACCTGCAGGCAAACGCGAACAGGAAAAGCAGCAACCCCAATCGCAAGACACCGATGAAGCCAACTTCGGCTACATGCCGCCCGAGCCCGTCGATATAACCACCGTAAAAAACGTGAGGCCGCTCACGTCAAAAAAATCCTGAGCCATCGAAGGCCGGAAACACGCGCCGACCCCGGCCGCCTTCGATGGCTCGATCCTTTCGCTCCCGGCAAAGCGCGTTCACGCGAAGGCGAGAAGAGCGGGCGCATCGACTGGATGCAAACGCTGCTCGCGAAACGCAATCAGATGCTCGACGCGGCGCATCTGCGGTTTCATTGCGAGGAAGGCGAGGCGAGCGCGCTGCATTGTTTCGTGCTCGATTGTTCAGGTTCGATGCTTGGCGGCAAGCGGCTCGCGCTCGCGAAGGGGCTGGTTGTTGCGTTGTTCGATCGCGCATACCGGGAGCGTGCGGAGGTGGCGCTTGTGTGTTTTGGCGGCGAACCTCGGCCGTCGCGCCGCGCACTGGTGGAACGACCA
>NZ_JBSIPA010000836.1:0-1246 GCF_053574605.1 Caballeronia sp. M23-90
TGTCGGCATGCTGCTGGGCAACCTGGACCGCGAAATGCGCGACTTCCTCGCGCGTGCCGTGCCGCCGGTCATGCGATCGGTGAAATACAGCGGAATGCCGGTCACGACTACCACTGCCAGACCCAGTCCGATGCCGAGCAATCCGGCTTGCCAGACCTTGTGCAGATCGAGACTTGCGCCCAGCGCCAGTGCGAAAAACGGGATCATCACCGGCACGGCACGCGCGAGGAAGTCGCGCATTTCGCGGTCCAGGTTGCCCAGCAGCATGCCGACGACGAGCGGGAGGATGCTGCCTACGAGCGTCGGCCACGGAAACGCCGACAACCCTGCCACGCCGAGCGTGACCATGGTCAGGAACGGTCCCGATTCCAGCGACATGATCGTGTACGCGCCCACGTCCTCCGAGCGGCCGTACTGGCCCATCAGCGCCATATAGAGGCCGCCGTTGGTATCGTTCATCGCGGCGACGACGGCCAGCGTCGAAATGCCGGCGAAGATGCCCGATGACACCGGTTGCTCGCCCAGGAAGTGCCCCAGCACGATGCCCACCACGATCGCCGAGCCGATCTTCGCCGCGAACAGCGCGCCGCCTTTCCTGATGAGATACGGCGTGGCCTTGACATCGATGCTCGCGCCCATGCACACATAGAACACGGCCAGAATGGGCAACGCGCCGGTGAACAGCGCGCTGGTGAAGGAGCCGAAGAACTTCGGCATGCCGGGCAGGAAGGTCGCGATCAGCGAACCGATCAGCAACGGCACGATCATCATGCCGCCGGGAACACGTTCAATTGAACGCTTGATTGGGAACTGGGCCATGCGGGTCTCCGGTGTAATGCCTGCTGAGAAGTGATCTCGAGTCGAGTGCTCGAATCGATCATATGTTTGATTGGAATGATCAAAATGAAGTGTAGTCTCGATTGATGAAATGCGCAAATCGATCGTATATTTGATTGAATCGATCATTTCGGCGGACGGAGGCACAGCGAGCCGGACGCGTTTTGCGCGCCGCTAATACACTAGTGACATGACCGCAGCCAGGAAAATGACTCCAAAACCGCTCGCCGGCTTTCATCCCGCCGTTGCGAACTGGTTCAACCGGCATTTCCCTGCGCCTCGGTGGGCGGGTTGGCGGCGACCGATGCGTTGTTGTATGTCGCGAACACATCGGCCAATCGCATCGAAGTGTACGACGCCGAAACGATGCAGCAAAAGAGCAACTGGAGCGCGCCGCAACCGGGGCGTC
>NZ_JBSIPA010000837.1:0-1245 GCF_053574605.1 Caballeronia sp. M23-90
TTGCTGATGGGCGAGCCGGGAGTCAATGTGTCGACGGAAGCAGGCACGCCGGTGACGGTGGTCGATTTACCGACACCGGGCCGGGCAACCGAGTACACGCTGGGGCTGAAGAACTTTTACGTGCTGACCCGCTACAACCGCAGCTTCTTCTATGCGCTCGCCGTGTATCAGCTTGGTGAAGCGGTGAAGGCGCAGATGAATGCCGGCGGAGCGGTAGCGGCTTCGCGATAATTCAGCCTTCGCTCAGACGTTAAAAAGCCCGGACTTGTCCGGGCTTTTTAACGTCTTCTTTTCACTGATATCAAGCCGGAAACACACCCGTCGACAAATACCGGTCGCCGCGATCGCAGACCACGAACACGATGGTCGCGTTCTCGACCTGACGCGCCACGCGCAGCGCCACTTCACACGCGCCCGCGGCCGATATGCCGCAAAAGATGCCTTCCACCGACGCCAGCCGCCGCGCCATGGCTTCAGAGGCCGCCTGGCTCACGCTTTCCGTTCGATCCACACGGCTGCGATCGAAGATCTTCGGCAGATACGCCTCTGGCCATTTGCGGATGCCCGGGATCCGCGAGCCTTCTTCCGGCTGTGCCCCGACAATCTCGATCTTCTCGTTCTGCTCCTTCAGATACTGCGACACGCCCATGATCGTGCCGGTCGTGCCCATCGCGGAAACGAAGTGGGTGATGCGCCCTTCCGTGTCACGCCACAATTCCGGACCCGTTGTCTCGTAGTGAGCGAGCGGGTTATCGGGATTGGCAAACTGATCCAGGATGATGCCTTTACCGTCACGCTGCATTTGCTCGGCCAGATCGCGTGCGTATTCCATGCCGCCCGTCACCGGCGTGAGCACGATTTCCGCGCCGTACGCGGCCATGCTCTGGCGGCGTTCCACCGACAGGTCTTCCGGCATCAGCAATACCATCTTGTAGCCGCGAATGGCGGCGGCCATGGCGAGTGCAATGCCCGTATTGCCGCTGGTCGATTCGATCAGCGTGTCGCCAGGCTTGATACGTCCGCGCTCTTCCGCTTTCTTGATCATCGATAACGCCGGACGGTCCTTCACCGAACCCGCCGGGTTATTGCCCTCGAGCTTGCCGAGAATCACGTTGTTGCGCGCGCGAATCTCGTCGTCCGGAATACGGACCAGTTGAACCAGCGGCGTATTGCCGATGGTGTCTTCAATAGTTTTGTAAGCCATAGCGGGTGTGTTGCAGAGCGTAGAGCTTTTGATTGTAGCCA
>NZ_JBSIPA010000838.1:0-1234 GCF_053574605.1 Caballeronia sp. M23-90
TCGATGAATACGACGCGCTGCTTCCTTGGAAGATGCCGGTCGACATTCCCTGATCGCGCGTCCCCCTACACCGGCTACACTCCAACGGCGTGCACCTTCAGAGGGGCGTCGTTGATGGATCGCATACGCTTGACCCGACGTGTGAGCGGCTTTCTCTTCGAGGCATTTTTCTGCTTGGCCATATGGAAGGTTAGATGAACCGTCGGCGGTCCATCCGGCGCATCCTCCCAGATACGCACATTTCTCATGGTTAGCATCGCGATCTGGATTGGGCGCATGGCAAACTGGTAAGCGCACAGCAACATGCCCGTGTCACAGTGGTCGTCGTGCGTTGGAGGTGCGTTCGCGGACGACGTGAGAGCTGAAACCGTTTCGTCCAAATGCCTCACGATCGCTGCTTCTTCGTCGACCGATAGAAAGACATCTCCAGAATGCACTCCAGCGTGTGAATCTGTTGCAGGACCAGGCAGGGAAGAGCGTATAAATTCTTCATACGTCGGAGACCAGCCGCAAAGTCGGTGGGCACACAGCAGCCGCAGCAGTGTTTTGCCGAAGCGGTACGCATCCTGAGGCAAGTCGCGAGCGCGCATGACGGCCCATTCACGACCGATTTTGTGCGGGCCGGCGTCGACCAGCCTTTCGACTTCGGGAACCGAGAAGTGCATCGCGCCACTGGCTGCCTTGAAGGCGGAAACGACATTGAAGTCCTTTGCCTAGCAGAAACAAGAAGAGCTGCTTCACCGGCATGCCATATGCGCCTGGACAACGATCGAAGTCCAGCCTGTGCAGCCGTCCATATATCAACAGTTCGAATACCACCGTGTCCGTGGGCGAAGTGATCGAGCGGGTAGCGTCATCAAATTCGTCGTAGCAGCGGATGATTGGAGGAAGCGCGGGAAGTCGCGAGACCACGTCGGCGATCAGATCTCCGGCCTCACGAGCGACGTCCGCAACGCCGATGCTGCGGGGCACTTGCATGGTCAGAGCCCTTTCGGGATAGCGCGTAGCAACGCTACCCGGTCGTCGAAACTGTCATTCCACACGTCCGCTAGCCGGTCCTCGAACACAGCCCGCGCGTAGCGTGAGGGCATCAACGATTTCTTTGAGTGACGTTGCCCGCGAATTTCGGATCCCTTAACTGAGTGAGATTATGCCACCCGTTGGTTCTGGGCAGCGTACCAGTCCCGCTCGAACTGCATCGGACTGACGTAGCCCAACGTCGAGTGCAAGCGCG
>NZ_JBSIPA010000839.1:0-1232 GCF_053574605.1 Caballeronia sp. M23-90
TGGTGCTGCCGCTTCGGCCTTGGCCGGCGCAGCGGGTTGTTCCGCCGGCTTTTCGCTGCCCGCATCCGCCGTTTCCACGGTCGCGATCACGGTGCCTTGCGAGACTTTGTCGCCGGCTTTGACTTTGACTTCCTTGACCGTACCGACGAGATCGCTCGGCACTTCGATGGAAGCCTTGTCGGATTCGAGAGTCAGGACGCCTTGTTCTTTTTCGATGGCATCGCCGGCTTTGATATTGACTTCGATGACGTCGACGTCTTTGAAATCGCCGATATCGGGTACTTTAAGTTCGGTGAGACTCATGGTGTCCCCTAAATGAGAAGCGGGCAGAACCTGCGAAAGCGTTCAAGCGAAAGCGATCGGTTCTGCCGTCGGCAGACTTGCCTGTCTTTGCCTTGATGCCATGCAAAGCGAGTTCGACGAGATGGCTGGCGGACCACTGCGAAGCGGGCCGCCAGGCGCAAAAAATCAGAGACTCACCCGGCGGAAATCCGCCAGCACAGCAGAAAGATAGGCATTGAACCGCGCGGCCTCGGCGCCGTCGATCACCCGATGGTCGTAAGACAGCGACAAAGGCAGAATCAGCCGCGGCACGAACGCCTTGCCGTCCCAGACCGGCTTCATCGCGCCGCGCGACAATCCGAGAATGGCCACTTCAGGTGCGTTGATGATCGGCGTGAAATGCGTTCCGCCAATCCCGCCGAGCGACGAGATCGAGAAACATCCGCCTTGCATCTGATCCGGCTTCAGCTTGCCTTCGCGTGCTGCCTTCGAGAGATCGGCCATTTCGCGAGCGACATCGACAAGACCCTTCTTGTCGGCGTCGCGAATCACCGGGACCATCAAGCCGTTCGGGGTATCGGCGGCGAAACCGATGTTGTAATACTGCTTGAAGACGAGGTTGTCGCCGTCGAGGCTCGCATTGAACGTCGGGAATTTCTTGAGCGCAGCAACGACCGCCTTGATCACGAACGCGAGCATGGTGAACTTCACGCCGGCCTTTTCGTTTTCCTTGTTCAATGTCACGCGCAACGCTTCGAGGTCGGTGATGTCCGCTTCGTCGTTGTTGGTGACGTGCGGGATCATGACCCAGTTGCGATGCAGGTTCGCGCCCGAAATCTTTTTGATGCGCGAGAGCGGCTTTGGATCGACCGGACCGAACTTGGTGAAATCGACCTTCGGCCACGGCAGCAGGTTCAGCTCGCCGCCGCCTGCCGGCGCTGCTGCAGCCA
>NZ_JBSIPA010000840.1:0-1225 GCF_053574605.1 Caballeronia sp. M23-90
TCCTCGCAGCGCTCGGCGCGGCGCAGCACGCACGCGGCCAGGAAATCGAGCGTGGCTTCGCCGGCGACGCTCGATTCTTCGTCGTCCATCGATGCAGCCACGTTCGCGAGACTGCGCACGTGCGATGCAACCAGCCGTCCGATCGGGTCGGTGGCTTCCCATGACAAACCATGCATCCGCAGCAGTCCGCCGGTGCGCCGGTCGATTGCCTGGCGCGGAATCATCAGCGTCAGCATGGGCGCATCGCGGCTGATGCCGATGTTTTCGACCGCCAGGTCGCGCACGACCACGGAGCCGAGCGAGACTTCATGCGTATCGCGGCCGAACGTGGACAACAACCTGCCGTCGAGCAGGCAATGAACCAGGTAATGGTCCACGCCGGAGGTCGCGATCTTGCGCTTCGTGCGCTGGAACGCGACTTCACCGTGCGTGATGTGAGACGTGAGCAGCATGCCGCCTAGCGTCCAGCTTTCCTGGCTGGCCCTGAACGGAGTGACCGGCGTCTTCGGGCGCTGGATCTCGAACATGGCGTCGAGTCCCTCGCGCCAGATTTCCTCGGCATCGTTTTCCGCGAAATCGGCGCTGTCGAACTTGAGGATCAGTGGCATCGCTTTACTCTGCCTTTGTTATTAACCTGGCTGACTTTATATACCGGACCGGCAACAGTTTTGAAATAAAGCTGATTACCAGATGTTTCCGTTCGTTCAGGATGATTACCCGGTAACTCCGCACTTATTATCGGCTTTCGGCTGTAAAACTTTAGCGCGCGTTTAAAACGGCGGGATGACGAACGTGGAATCGAAAGTCACGCAAAAGCACGCTGCAGCGCGGCGCAGGCTCTAAAAACCGAATCGAATGAAGGCCTCGATCAAGATCCCGATAAAACCGGCATCCGATCGAAACTGCGCCGCACGAGATGCCATCGAACGCGTTCTTGCGATTCGTGATCGAGTTCTGTCAGAAAGCGCGTTTTCCCGGCAATAACGGCGCCCACCGGCACGCCATCACGATAAAGCACGCGATTACCCGGAATGGCGGGGACTTTCTCGCCCGGCAATAATTTTCCCGCGAGATTCAGCGGATCGACCGCGCTGATGGCGATCAGGCTGCCATCGGCGGGACGGTTGCGCATGTCGCGCAGAAGCGGCACGGCCTCGGGCAATGCAAACTGTTCACCCGACAAGCCGGCGACAAAACGGCCGCCGCGAATCTCGCCGCGCGCTTC
>NZ_JBSIPA010000841.1:0-1016 GCF_053574605.1 Caballeronia sp. M23-90
TCAGCTTGCGCCCTGGGTGGGCGCGGTAGGACGCGACGGCCTCGTGTGTTTCGTGGCGGGCGCGGTGATCTCGCTGATCGTGGATTCGGTGTTGTTCACGCTGACGGGCGGTTTGCTCGACGTGCCGTATGGTTTCGCCGCCGATGCCATCGCGATCGGCTTGCTGCTTGCGATCCCGCATCGGCAGCGTCTGTTCGATGCGTTGGGCTTTGGATCGATGACGTCTGCGGCGAAGGCGAAAGGGTAGCGCGGCGATTTTTCTGAGCTTCAGCCAGCTCATCTAAAACGCTACTAACGGTCTACATGTGCCCCATCCGCCTCCTGGTTCGAGTGTCGATCCGCTTTCAAGAAACGTCCGCCAAGAACAAGCCGGGCATAGGCTTTGCTAAACCGTTGCGACTTCAACCATAACAACGGATTAACCATGCTCAAGCTTGCCATTCTCTTCGCGGTGATATCGGTTATCGCTGGATTCTTCGGCTTTGGACGCGTATCGTCGGGCGCGGCGGGGATCGCCAAGATCTTCTTCTTCATTTTCCTCGTGCTGTTCGTGATCTTCCTGGTCGTGGCTATCTCGGCAGGTTCACTGGTGCTCTAACGGCTCACACACAGCACGCGTAGTAACGAATCGGGGCGCCTGCCAAGGCGCCCCGATTCGTTTTTAACGCCACTCAAATCATCAGGCCGGCGGCAGCGTGGTGCGGTCGGACGCCGACAACAGCGCATCGCTATCGTCCTTGAGCCTGACGCCGGTCAGCTTCAGACGGACCGCTTCGTTGAGCAGGTAAAGCAGCTTGAACGCGGCGGCATCGTAGGGAAGACCTTCGGGCCGGACGTTCGAGATGCAGTTGCGCTCGGCGTCGCTCCGGCCGGCTCGCGGCTCGTAAGTCAGGTACACGCCAAGGCTGTCGGGCGAACTCAAACCCGGCCGTTCGCCGATCAGCACGACTACGATCCGCGCCCGTAAAAGCTCACCGATACCGTCGCCCAGCGCCACCCGCGCCTGCCGCGCCACA
>NZ_JBSIPA010000842.1:0-1214 GCF_053574605.1 Caballeronia sp. M23-90
AAGCGGACGCGATAGCTCAGGGACGCATTCACGGCCCGAGTTCCTTATTCCATCAAAGCATAGAGATCCGTCGCTTCATAACTTTCAGGCTTATGATAGCAATTTGACCGGATCTTGGTCAGATCCCGAGCGAGCTTCAAGAGGGCGACGCGGAGGTTTCCTCGTTGAACTGGGTGCTCGATCGCTTGCTGCAAGCCGAGACGGCAGACCGAGCAGTACGCTCGGTGAATAATCAAATGTTGGCGGCGAAATTCCCCGTGCATCGTGATCTGGCTGGCTTTGACTTTGACTGCTCGCCGGTCGACCAAAAGCTCATCGCAAAGTTGGCCGAGACAACGTTTACCGAGGTTGCCCACAACCTGGTGTTCGTCGGCGGAACGGGTACGGGGAAAAGTCATCTGGCGACGGCCCTCGGCGTGTCAAGCATTGTGGAGCACGGCAAGCGCGTTCGGTTTTATTCCACGGTGAATTTGGTCAACGCGCTGGAGCAGGAGAAGGCACAGGGCCGTGCTGGCCGAATCTTGGCGAGCATGCTGCGTTTGGACTTGGTGATTTGCGACCAGCTGGGTTATTTGCCGTTTAGCCAGGCCGGCGGGGCGCTGCTGTTCCATTTATTGAGCCACCTGTACGAGCACACGAGCGTGGCCATCACGACAAATTTAGACTTCGGAGAATGGTCGAGTGTATTCGGAGATGCAAAGATGACCACGGCATTGCTCGACCGTCTCACCCATCACTGTCACATCGTCGAAACCGGGAATGAAAGTTATCGCTTCCTGCACAGCAGCACCAACGCAAAGGCGCATATCCGAGCACGTGAGGTCAGTAAAAAAGCGCACCCCGGGCACAGCGCTGCCGAGCCGTGAGTAAGCCGCTACGGGCTACGCCCTTGTGCGACACGTGTTGCTGCCCGCAACGTGTCGAGCATCAAGCAGTAAAGGGCAGCAAAGCTCGTTTCTGTCTTGTCACACTTTGACTTTGAAGTAGGAGGACGAATGCTGTGACCTGCTGTACGACCAGCAGTTGCCTACCCGGACAGCCCTGCGTGCCAATATGAGATGCGACACCTGCCTTGGACCAATTAGAGTACAAAGACAGGATGCAATTCATGGCCAATCCGATGAAATCTGTAGTGAAGCCCGTACCGCAGCCCGCTGGGCTGGAAGCCGCGTTGGAGGGAGCCCGTAGGGCGAGCGCAGACGCGGCTTCCAGCG
>NZ_JBSIPA010000843.1:0-1214 GCF_053574605.1 Caballeronia sp. M23-90
TCGGTGTTCCCATCGGTTGCGCGACGGGCTGTTGCTGCGCGCCCGGCGCCGCAGTCACATTCATGCCGGCGTTCTTTGCCATCGCGACGACCGCAGCCGGATTTGTCTCGCCCGGGCCCGAGATCATGATGGCGCCGCCATTTTCCTGTGCGTGAGCGGGCATCGCGGCAAACGCCAGCGCCAGTCCGCACGCAACGGCGTTCAGCCGCCACGCGGTATCGCTCGTCGAGCCGTCCGTCTGCGGGCGGCGCGTGGCCGTCTGACGGTCGGGCGCAGCGAAGCTGTGCATTGCGTTTCTCCCAGGCAAATCCAGATAAATCCGATCGATATCAACCCGATATCAACCTACGAGACGAATTCTAGATATTGGCGGCGAAAGGCAACCGTCGAATAGAGGCCGCCTTTCCCTGCTATTCGTCTGATTGCATCTTGCGTCCCGCTCCTAAGATTCGTCTCATGCCAAAAAGTCTTCGATGCCATGCAGCGCAGAGACCGAAGACCCGGAAAGCCGAAGGAGAACCGTGATGCTTGACAAGCTCGACCAGGAATTTGCGTTTGGCCGCGAAGCGCTCGATGTACGGGCGTATCGGCAGGAACTGCTGTCGTCGAATATTGCGAACGCCGATACCCCCGGCTACAAGGCGCGCGACGTCGATTTCTCCAGCGCCCTCGCCGGCGCGCTGAAAAAGACGGGTGACGCGTCGGGTACGTCGGCATCGGGAAGCGCGACGTTGCGCATGGCGCAGCCCGTGAGCGTGTCGACGAGTGCGGGGTTGGCGGTGACATCGCCGGGACATATGGCGGGTTCGTCGACGCTGACGTCAAGCGGCGGCAGCACCGACGACTACGGCAAGCTCGCCTACCGGATTCCGAGCCAGCCGTCGCTGGACGGGAACACGGTCGACATGGACTCCGAGCGCGTGCAATTCGCCGATAACGCCCTGCACTTCGAAGCCGGCATGACGGTGATCTCGTCGCAGATCAAGGGAATGATCTCGGCCATTACGTCTAACTAGGCGTTAGAAAAACCCACGAGGACAGGCCATGCCTTCTTTAATGAACATTTTCAACGTAGCCGGTTCGGCCATCAGCGCGCAAAGTGGCTTTGTCCCTCGTTATTTGTTTCAACCCACGCGCCCGTGAAGAGCGCGACACGATACTCGTAATAAGGCTGATTGCGGTCGTCGAGTTTCAATCCACGCGCCCGTGAAGAG
>NZ_JBSIPA010000084.1:0-18921 GCF_053574605.1 Caballeronia sp. M23-90
CAAACATGCGTGGTGGCAGAAGGAACTGGCAAGCCTCTTCGGCGGCGAACCGGCGCACCCGGTCACGAAGGCCATCGCGGCGCATCAGGCCGGCACGCCGGTCCTTGACGACGAAGGCCGCGGATATGTCGGCAACATGGTCGATGGCTATGAACTCGACCTGGAGCAGGCGCGATATATCGACTGGGCGGGTCTTCGGCGATATCTGGATAACGCGGGCGGCGCGTTTGCCGTGATCGTCGCGCGGGCCACGGCGCGCCACCCTGAAAACGTTCCAAACTGGGCGATGGCGCTGGGCTCGGCCTTGATGCTCGCGGAGCGCGTGGAAAACATCGGCGACGACGCGCGTCATGGCCGCATCTATCTGCCCATCGACGAACTGCAGCGCTTCGGCGTCACGGCGGCCGATCTGATCAACCGCAAATACAGCGACGCGTTCACCGAACTCATGCGCTTCCAGACGGGCCGCGCCCGTGACGCGCTGAACCAGGCGCTGGCCGCCATTCCCGCCGATGAACGCCCGGCACAGCGCGTGCTGCGCTCGCACGCGGCGTTATCGCTGGCCTTGCTCGATGAAATCGAGGGCGAGGATTTCAAGGTCTTGCATCAGCGCATTGCGCTCACGCCCATCCGCAAACTGTGGATTACGTGGCGGGTTCGCTAGGCGCGCATTATTGGCAGCGTTTCGAACTTGCCGCCGAGAACGGCGTCGGCGTTCATGCCGCGCCAGGACCCCAGAACAGTTGCATACAGCTGCCGGAAGTCCACGTTCATTGGCAGGTTGCCGTTGCCGTCGAGCCGAGAGAGTGCGGGCGCGGCGCCGTATAAACCGCCGTTCACCCGGCCACCCAGAAGGAAGTGCGGCGCGGCCGTGCCGTGATCCGTGCCGCGGCTGTCGTTTTCACGCGGACACCGGCCGAACTCCGAGTACGTCATGACAAGGGTGTCGTTCCATCGACCGAGTTCGGTCAGTGCGGATCGCACTGCGGCCAATCCATTCGATAACTGACCGAGCACACGCGCGTGCTGTATCGGCTGGTTCTGATGAGTATCGAAGCCGTTGAGCGTAAGGCGAATCACCGACAAGGCTCGCGTGCTTGCAAGCGCTTCCATCGCTGTCTTGATTGACGTTCCAAAGGGATCGGCGGGGAATGTCGTTTCGAAGCCTCCCGCGCCAAACGCCCGTGCAAGCCAGCCATCGCGAAGGTACTGGTCTGCGTGCGACGCGGTGTCCCAGATTTCCATCGATCGAAAATGCGAGAGGTTCTGCTGCGGGTAGCCGACGCCCTGCACGATTGCGAGCTGTCCGTCGCGCCACAGCGGCATCAGCGGCTGCATTGCCGGATGAAGCCCGCTGCGCTCGTCGAGCTGCAGCACATGGTCCCGATGGATTCCGATGGTCGGACGCAAGGCCGCGTAAGCGGGATCGGCAAACGGAATCACGGTATTCAAGCCGTCGTTGCCGCCTTTCAGCTCGACGAGAATCAGCACCATGCCTTGAGCTGCCGGCGGAACCTGACGAGCGATCGCAATCGTCGATGGCGCCATCGCACAAACACCGAGTGCGCAAGCAACAGAAAGAAAATCGCGCCGGTTCATAGGCGCGCTTGCGTTCCGGGAACGGCCGGCATCAGACGGAAAGCAATCACCGCTTATACAGATCCCTGACCGCTTCCTCGATGTGCTGGCGCAACAGCCTGCGTTCATCGGCGGTCATCACGCCGTGCCGTGGCGTACGTTCGGGCGGTTGCGGGTCAACCGGTGGCGGCTGCATGACAGGCATTTGCTGCGCTTGAGTGTTCCCGGACTGCTTGCCCATTCGATGCTGTGCGCGCATCAGGCGGCCATCGAAACTGCGGCTCCTTTGCGGGCGCGCACTCGACCCGCCGGCAGTTGGATTCTCGCCGGCATCCGAATTCAGATAACCCGATGACGACGCCCACGACGAATCCGGCCGGTCAAACGCCGACGCATTGCGACTGGAGGATTGGGATGGTTGCGCGAAAGCACTGCGCACGGCAAACACGGCGTAAAACGCGCTAGCGATCAGCGTTAGTCGGATGATGCGCATGTTGCGCACAGGTTTGCGCCGCCGCGCTCCCTTCATGTTGTTCCCTTCGTTGCTCGACAACCGGACAGTCTCAGGCTCTTTGGCGTGCTTGCGTGGCAGGCAAGGTGGACGGTCATGCCGCCATGTTGCTGACGCGCAATCGTTGTACTAATGGAGTATCTACCGAATGACGGGCTTAGGTAAAGGAGTGTACGCATAGAACCTTTACGTCGTGCCACAGTCCCCGTAAATTTTGTAACTATCTGTTACCTTATAATTCACGCAAACTGCTCCTCTTTCTAATCGCGCTAAGATGCCGGAATGGAAACCAAAAATCCCTCAAAAATACTCGTAGTCGACGACGATCCCCGTTTGCGCGATCTTTTGCGGCGTTATCTCGGCGAACAAGGCTTTAATGTCTATGTCGCTGAAAATGCACCGTCGATGAACAAGCTCTGGGTACGCGAACGTTTCGACCTGCTCGTGCTCGACCTGATGTTGCCGGGGGAAGACGGCCTGTCGATCTGCCGGCGACTGCGCGGCAGCAATGACCGCACCCCGATCATCATGCTGACCGCCAAGGGCGAAGACGTGGATCGGATTGTCGGGCTGGAAATGGGTGCCGACGATTACCTTCCGAAGCCATTCAATCCGCGCGAGCTCGTGGCCCGGATTCATGCCGTGCTGCGCCGGCAGTCGCCGTCGGAATTGCCGGGTGCGCCGTCCGAAACTGCGGAGGTGTTTGAATTCGGCGAGTTTGCCTTGAATCTCGCCACGCGCACGCTGACCAAGAATGGCCAGGAAATCCCGCTGACCACGGGTGAATTCTCCGTGCTGAAGGTTTTCGCGCGGCATCCGCGTGCGCCGCTGTCACGTGAAAAACTGATGGAACTGGCGCGTGGCCGTGAATACGAAGTGTTCGACCGCAGTCTCGATGTCCAGATCTCCCGGCTGCGCAAGCTGATCGAGCCGGACCCGAGCAGCCCACGCTTCATCCAGACTGTGTGGGGTCTCGGCTACGTCTTCATTCCGGACGGCGCGGCTTGAGCATTGAGTACCAGTTGAGTTCTGATTGAGTCCTCGCAAACGCGCTTCATGCGCGCCACAAGCACGAGCGTCAACGACCCATGCGGATTGACAGGCGGCTACTGACGCTCGCGTTCGGCGGCCTGTTCTGGCGGACGTTCGCCCTCATCGCGCTGTTGATCGCGGTGAGCATTGCCGCCTGGTTCCAGAGCTTTCGCGTGATCGAACGCGAGCCGCGCGCGCAGCGCGTCGCGCTGCAGTTGGTCGCCGTCGTCAAGCTCACCCGCACCGCCCTCCTTTATTCCGATCCCGACCTTCGCCGCGCGCTGCTGCAGGATCTGGAAAGCAATGAAGGCGTGCGCGTGTATCCGCGCGAAACCACCGATAAATACCGTCTCCAGCCCGACGAATCGCTGAACCGTCTGATCGAGCGCGACGTTCGCGGCCGCCTGGGCAATGACACGGTCATCGCGCAATCGGTGAACGACATCCCGGGCGTCTGGATCAGCTTCAAGATCGACGACGACGATTACTGGGTCGCGCTCGACCGCGATCAGCTCGATACCGTCACCGGCCTGCAATGGGCCGGCTGGGGCATCTTTGCGCTCGCGCTGTCGCTCTTTGGCGCGGCGTTCATCACCAGTCTCGTGAACAGGCCGTTCGCGCGCCTCGCGCTCGCCGCGCGCAAGGTCGGCTCGGGACAATCACCCGAACCGCTTCCTGAACGCGGCATGGGCGTTGCCGCCGAAACCAATCGAAGCTTCAACCAGATGGTGCAGGATCTCGAGCAACTCGATGCCGACCGTGCGCTGATGCTCGCCGGGATCTCGCACGACTTGCGCACGCCGCTCGCGCGTCTGCGGCTGGAAACCGAGATGAGCCCCTCCGACGAAGCGACGAAACTCGCGATGGTCGATGACATCGAACAGATGGACATGATCATCGGGCGTTTCCTCGACTACGCGCGGCCGATGCAGCGCATGGCCGAGGCTGTGGATCTGTCGATGATCGGGGGCGAGATGACCGCGCGCTTTCTCACCGAGGAAGGCGTGGTGATGAAAACCGATCTGGCACAAGGCGCGATTGTCGAGGGCGATCCCACCGATGTGCGTCGCGTGATCGGCAATTTGCTGGAAAACGCGCGCAAGTATGGCCGCAGCGCCGCCGATGACGTCGCGCGGATCACGCTGCAAACCCGTGTGAACCATGGCCGCGTGGAGTTATCGGTGATGGACGAAGGACGCGGCATTCCTGAAGACCAGGTTGCGCTGATCACGCGGCCCTTCTATCGCGTCGATACCGCCCGCACGCAGGCCAACGGAACCGGATTGGGCATGGCGATCGTGCAACGGCTGGTGACGCGGCAGCGCGGCACGCTGCGGCTGCGTAACCGTTCGCCGCACCCAGGGTTCGAAGTCACCATCGACTTTCCGGCCATGGAAAAACGCACACTGCGCTCATGAAGTTTCATGCAGGCCCAAGGGTTTCGCCATGGCGTTCAATGCGCAGGGTGGTTTCAAATGCCTATCGGTCCATTCGTTAAAAGCTATTTGGGGTGTTAGTCAAAATCTATTGATACCATTGCTCAATAGGGTTATAGTGGACTTCGTTCAACGCAGCGCTCTCGCCAGATCAACGGCTTTGAGTTTGATGCTGCGTCATGTGAGCGTTACAGCGATCAGGTAGTCTTGGTTTTTCTTCCAACGAACACAGGAGTATTCATATGAAGACCGTGGGCGATAAAGTTGAAGCTTTTACCGTTACAGCTGCAAAGCCGGGTTTCAACAATCACGAAGAAAATGGCGTGTCGGCATTTGAAGAGATCACCGAGCAGTCGTTTCCTGGCAAGTGGAAAATCCTGTATTTCTATCCGAAGGACTTCACGTTCGTCTGCCCGACGGAAATCGTCGAGTTCGGCAAGCTGAACGGCGACTTCGCAGACCGTGACGCAGTGCTGCTTGGCGGCAGCGTGGACAACGAATTCGTCAAGCTGGCATGGCGCCGTGAGCACAAGGACCTGAGCAAGCTGAACCACTACTCGTTCGGCGACGTGAAGGGCGAACTGATCGACCAGCTCGGCGTGCGTGACAAGGAAGCGGGCGTGGCGTTGCGGGCAACGTTCATCATCGATCCGGACAATGTGATCCAGCACGTTTCGGTGAACAACCTGAACGTCGGCCGCAGCCCGGAAGAAGTGCTGCGTATTCTCGACGGCCTGCAAACGGACGAACTCTGCCCGTGTAACCGTGCTGTCGGCGGTACGACGCTGTAATTGCATAGGTACCGGCGAGGCCTTTATGGCTGCGCCTCAGCCCGTCTGCTTTACGAGTCAAACTCGAGCCGGCGGGCTTTTTTATCGGTTATTGGATAGGAGAAATTTATGGAATTCCTCGCATCGATTAAAGAACTGATTCCTGATTACGCAAAAGACATCCGGCTGAACGTGGACGGGACGATTGCGCGGTCATCGCTGGAAGGCAATGATGCCGTCGGCGTGGCGCTCGCGGCCGCCTATGCCGCGAAGGCTACGAAGATCGTGACGCTGATTCGCGAGTCGGGCGTGTTGTCGGCTGAGGAAACGAACGGCGCGTTGACCGCTGCCGCGTTGATGGGCATGAACAACGTCTGGTATCCGTACCTGGAAATGGCCGATAACGCCGACCTGAAGACGCAGCCCGCCGCTTTGCGGATGAATGCGTACGCCACGCACGGCGGTCTGGATAAACGGCGTTTCGAGATGTTTGCGCTGGCGGCATCGATTGTCGGGAAGTGCCATTTCTGCGTGAAATCGCACTACGAGAATCTCGTAGGCGAAGGCATGAGCACGACGCAATTACGCGATGTCGGGCGCATTGCCGCTGTGATCGTGGCGGCTCAGTTGGCGATTACGGCTGAAGGGAAGTAAATCGATCAAGCGCGCCGGAGGGTTCTCCGGCGCGACTACTATCAACTGCATTTTTCAGGCATCGATTCCCGTACGCATCAACAGCACCGCCGCCTGCGCCTCAATCCCCTCTTTCCGGCCCAGATACCCCAGCTTCTCGTTGGTCTTCGCCTTCACGTTGACGCGGCTCAACGGCAGTTCCAGATCCTCTGCGATATTCGCGCGAATCGCCTCGATAAACGGCGCAAGCTTCGGCGCCTGCGCGATCACGGTCGAATCGACGTTCATGATCGCAAACCCCGCCTCCGAAACCCGCGCAAATGCCTCGCGCAATAAAACGCGGCTATCGGCGCCTGAGAATTCGGCATCCGTATCGGGAAAATGACGGCCTATATCGCCCATTGCCGCTGCGCCGAACAAGGCGTCCGTGATCGCGTGCAGCAGGACATCGGCGTCCGAATGCCCGAGCAGGCCGCGTTCATAAGGAATCGTCACCCCGCCGATGATCAGCGGCCGTCCCTCGACCAGTTGGTGAACGTCGTAGCCTTGTCCGATTCTGAAATCCATCGATAATCCTAAAAGGTTAAGCGGTGAGCCAAATGAAATATCAGACAGCGCCGAGCATGGCTGTCGCCAATGCGAAATCCTCAGGATACGTGACCTTGAAGTTGCGCAAACTCCCCTGAATCAATCGCGGCGCATGTCCCAGCCATTCGATGGCGCTCGCTTCATCGGTGAGGTCGTGGCCGTCTTGCCGGGCCCGCGTGATTGCATCGCGCAACATGCCGAGACGGAACATCTGCGGCGTCTGTGCCTGCCACAAGCCGTTGCGCGACTCGGTGCGGGCAATGCGCCCTTCGTCGTGCGCCGTGCCTTCTGCCTCGATGCGCTTTAACGTATCCGCTACCGGCAGCGCCAGAATCCCGCCAACCGGATCGTTCTTTAGCTCACCCACGAGCTTGCGCACCATCTCGGGTGTGAGACCGGGGCGCGCCGCATCATGCACGAGCACCCAGTCGTCTTCCCGGGCGCCAAAGCCTGCCAGCGCCGCCAGGCCGTTGAAGACAGAAGCTTGCCGCGTCGCGCCGCCGCAGCGTTGCACGGCGAAGCGCAGGCCCGCGAAACGGCGGTCATCGAAGTGATGATCGTTCGGTGCCAGCACCACGAGCGTCTGGGCAAACTCGGAGCAGGCATCGAAGGCAGCGAGGGAATAGCGCAGCATCGGATGACGGCCGACGGTCTGATATTGCTTCGGCATGGGGGCGCCGGAACGGCTGCCGGAACCGGCACATGGGATGAGGGCGAACAGGCGGGAAGTCACGAGTTGAAAACGCCCAAGTCAAAAGTGAAGCCCGGATTTTATAATAGGTCCATCGCGACCATGCCGGTCCCGCATGCACTTTCGCACGCGAACGGTTCCCCGCACACTTTATGCCTTCAAAAGCCGTCAGTTTGCAGTCAACGTCTCCTATCGCACTCGTCAAGGCCGGTCAGCGCTTTGCCTTCGATGGCGCCACCGGTTCATCCGACGCGCTCGCTCTCGCGCGTTACCACCTCGCAAACTGCGAAAACGTCCCGTTATTGGTCGTGATGTGCGCGAGCGCGGTGGATTCCCAACGTCTTTCGGTCGAAATCCCCTTCTTCGCGCCGGACGCCCGGGTCAGGCTGCTGCCCGACTGGGAAACGCTGCCCTACGACACGTTTTCGCCCCATCAGGACCTGGTTTCAGCGCGCCTTGCGACGCTGCACGACCTCGGTGAAGGCCGTTGCGACATCCTGCTCGTGCCCGCCACCACGGCGTTGTACCGGATGCCGCCGGCATCGTTCCTGGCCGCGTACACGTTCTCGTTCACGCAGGGCGAGCGGCTCAACGAGGCGAAACTCAAGAGCCAGTTGACGCTCGCGGGGTATGAGCATGTGAGCCAGGTCGTGCGTCCGGGCGAATACTGCGTGCGTGGGTCGTTGCTGGATCTGTTTCCGATGGGCTCGCCGTTGCCGTACCGGATCGATTTGTTCGACGATCAGGTGGATTCCATCCGCGCCTTCGATCCGGACACGCAACGCAGTTTGTACCCGGTCCGCGATGTGCGTCTGCTTCCAGGGCGCGAATTTCCCTTCGATGAACCCGCCCGCACCGCCTTCCGCAGCCGCTGGCGCGAGGTTTTCGAAGGCGATCCGAGCCGTTCATCCATATACAAGGACATCGGCAATGGTGTGCCGGCAGCGGGTATCGAGTACTACCTGCCCTTGTTCTTCGACGAAACAGCCACGCTTTTCCACTATTTGCCGCAAGACGCGCAACTGGCGTTCGTCGGCGACATGGACGCGGCAATCAAGCGCTTCACGAACGACACGAAGCAGCGCTACAACTTCCTGTCGCATGACCGCGAGCGGCCGCTGCTCGAACCAAAGCGTCTCTTTCTTTCCGACGACGATTTCTTTTCCTTCGCCAAACCGTTCGCGCAGATCAAGTTTCCGCCCTCGCCCGAGGGCGGCTGGGCCGTGCCGCTGCCGGGCCTTGCCGTGGATCGGCATGCCGAAGATCCGTTGCTCGCGCTGCGCCATTATCTGGAGCAGACGCCCAATCGCGTGCTGCTCGCCACGGAATCGGCGGGTCGTCGCGAGACGATCCAGCAGCTTCTCGCCGACAACGGCCTGCGCGCCGCCATCGACGACACGTTCCAGCAATGGCTGACGGGCGACGCCAAGTTTTCCCTGGGCGTCGCGCCGCTCTCGAACGGCTTTTCGTTGCCGGGCGAAGGTCTCTCGATCGTCACCGAAACCGAGCTATACGGACAACTCACGCGCCGCGCCGGACGACGCCGCCAGGAACAGGCGAGCAACGTCGACTCGATGGTGCGCGACCTCTCCGAGTTGAAAATCGGCGATCCGGTCGTGCATACGCAGCATGGGATCGGACGGTATATGGGGCTGGTATCGATGGATCTCGGCGAAGGCGAGACCGAGTTTCTCCATTTGCAATATCAGAACGAAACCAAGCTCTACGTGCCGGTCGCGCAGCTTCATGTGATTTCGCGCTACAGCGGCGCGGACCCGGACACCGCGCCGTTGCACACGCTCGGGTCGGGCCAGTGGGACAAGGCAAAACGCAAGGCTGCGCAGCAAATCCGCGATACCGCCGCCGAGCTGCTCAACCTTTACGCGCGGCGGGCGCTGCGCCAGGGCCACGCGTTCCCGCTCGAAGCGCGCGACTACGCGAAGTTCGCCGAAAGTTTCGGCTTCGAGGAAACGCCGGACCAGGCCGCGGCGATTACCGCTGTCATCGGCGATATGACGAGCGGCAAGCCAATGGACCGTCTGGTCTGCGGCGACGTGGGTTTCGGCAAGACGGAAGTCGCGCTGCGGGCGGCGTTTATCGCGGTGCTTGGCGGCAAACAGGTCGCGATCCTCTCGCCCACCACCCTGCTCGCCGAACAGCACACGAACACCTTCACCGACCGTTTCGCCGACTGGCCCGTGAAGATCGCCGAGCTGTCGCGCTTCAAGAGCACGAAGGAAGTGGCAGGGTCGATCCAGGCGATCAACGACGGCACTGTCGATATCGTCATCGGTACGCACAAGCTGCTGTCCAGCGACGTGGTGTTCAAGCGGCTGGGGCTCGTGATCATCGACGAGGAACACCGTTTCGGTGTGCGGCAGAAGGAAGCGTTGAAGGCGCTGCGCGCTGAAGTCGATGT
Organism: Caballeronia sp. M23-90; assembly: GCF_053574605.1. Lineage (NCBI taxonomy): Bacteria > Pseudomonadati > Pseudomonadota > Betaproteobacteria > Burkholderiales > Burkholderiaceae > Caballeronia > Caballeronia sp. M23-90. The sequence goes on from NZ_JBSIPA010000084.1 coordinate 9,659, forward strand.
GCTCACGCTCACCGCCACGCCCATTCCGCGCACGCTCGGCATGGCGCTGGAAGGCTTGCGCGACTTTTCGATCATCGCGACCGCGCCGCAAAAACGTCTCGCGATCAAGACCTTCGTGCGCCGCGAGGAAGACGGCGTGATCCGCGAGGCGATGCTGCGCGAGCTCAAGCGCGGCGGTCAGGTCTATTTCCTGCACAACGAAGTCGAGACCATTGAAAACCGTCGTTCGATGCTCGAAAAACTCGTGCCCGAAGCGCGCATTGCGGTCGCGCACGGACAAATGCACGAACGCGAACTCGAGCGCGTAATGCGCGACTTCGTCGGCCAGCGCGCGAACGTGCTGCTGTGCACGACGATTATCGAAACCGGGATCGACGTGCCGAGCGCAAACACCATCCTGATCCATCGCGCCGATAAATTCGGCCTCGCGCAGTTGCATCAGTTGCGTGGCCGTGTCGGGCGTTCGCACCATCAGGCGTATGCGTATCTGCTCGTGCACGATCCGGCCGCGCTCACGAAACAGGCGCAGCGGCGGCTGGAAGCGATCCAGCAGATGGAAGAACTCGGTTCGGGCTTTTACCTCGCCATGCACGATCTGGAAATTCGCGGCACGGGCGAAGTGCTCGGCGACAAACAATCGGGCGAGATCCACGAGATCGGTTTCCAGCTCTACACCGACATGCTCAACGACGCCGTGCGTGCCCTGAAAGAGGGCCGCGAACCGGACCTGAACGCGCCGCTCGCCGCCACGACCGAGATCAACCTGCACGCGCCCGCGATCCTCCCCGCCGACTATTGCGCCGACGTGCAGGAACGTTTGTCGCTGTACAAGCGCATGGCGAACTGCGAATCGAGCGATGCCATCGACTCGATCCTGGAAGAACTCATCGATCGTTTCGGCAAACTGCCGCCGCAGGCTAGCGCGCTGGTCGAGACCCACAAGCTGCGGCTCGCAGCCAAGCCGCTGGGGATCCTGAAGATCGATGCGGCGGAACATGTGATCTCGCTGCAGTTCGTGCCGAACCCGCCTGTCGACGCCATGAAGATCATCGAGATGGTGCAGAAGAACAAGCACATCAAGCTCGCGGGGCAGGACAAGCTGCGCATCGAAGTGCGCAGCCCGGACCTCGCGGTGCGGATTTCGACGGTCAAGGAAACGTTGCGCGCACTCGGCGCGCCGGTGCGGCAACAGAAACCGGCTGCCGCCATCGCGCCATCGCGTTAGTTTTTATTGCTTTTTCGGTATCATCGAAAAGTGAAAATCAAGGAGAGTGTCATGTCGCAGATCGCTGAATCGACGGCTTCCGTCGCCCAAACACCTTCCACTGAACCGGCGTCGCTGCCGTGGATCAAGAAGCTCGTCTCCTTCGATACCGTCAGCCGCAATCCGAACATGGGCCTGATCGAAACCGTGCGCGACGACCTGCGCGCGGCGGGCATCGAAAGCACACTGACCACCGACCCGAGCGGCAAGTGGGCCAATCTTTTCGCGACCGTTCCCGCGCACGACGGCGCGACGAATGGCGGGATCGTGCTGTCCGGCCACACGGACGTGGTGCCCGTCGACGGTCAGAAATGGGACAGCGATCCGTTCAAGCCTGAAGTCCGCGACGGTTTGCTGTACGGCCGCGGCACGTGCGACATGAAGGGGTTTATCGGCGCGGCGTTGACCCTGCTGCCGAAGATGCAGGCCACGAAACTCGCGCGGCCGATCCACTTCGCTCTTTCCTTCGACGAAGAAATCGGCTGCGCCGGCGCGCCGCTGCTGATCACCGACCTGCAAAAGCGCGGCTTGCGTCCGGACGGCTGTATTGTCGGCGAGCCGACCAGCATGCGGCCGATCATCGCGCACAAGGGCATCAACGCTTATAACTGCTGCGTGCGCGGGTTGGCGGCGCATTCGTCGTTGACACCGAAGGGTTTGAATGCGATTGAATACGCGGCGCGGCTGATCTGCCATATCCGCGATATCGCCGACGAATTCCGCGCGCAAGGTCCGTTCGACGAACAATACGACGTGCCCTTCACGACCGCGCAGACCAGCACGATCAACGGCGGCAACGCGATCAACACGGTGCCGGCCGAATGCAATTTCGCGTTCGAGTTCCGCAACTTGCCGACGCTCGATCCGGAGCCGATTTTTCAGCGCATCGAGAAGTACGCGCGCGAAGAGTTGCTGCCGAAGATGCAGAAGGAACACGCAAACGCGGCGATCGAGTTTTCACGGATCGCCGCGGCTCCAGGTCTGGATGCTTCAGAGCAGGCGGCGATCACGCAGCTCGTGCGTGCGCTGACGGAGAACCAGGACAAACGCAAGGTCGCGTATGGCACGGAAGCCGGGTTGTTCCAGCTCGCCGGCGTGCCGAGCATTGTCTGCGGGCCAGGGAATATCGAGCAGGCGCACAAGGCGAACGAGTATGTGTCGCTGGAGCAGCTTGCGGCCTGCGAGGCGTTTTTGGGCAAGTTCATTCATAGCATGTCGGTTGAAGCGCAGGTGCGTTGATACGATGAAACCTTCCGCCGCCCTTGGTCTGAAACGGGACACAATGCGCGAAGCGGGTGGCCGCTTCCACGCGGCTAACCCACGTGTGTTCGATTCGGTTTTGCATGGCACCGACCTGGACCGCAGCGATCTGGACCTGCTGGTCGACGCTTTGCCTGGCGCGACGCTTTTCGGCTTGGGCGGCCTGCAAATGGAACTCGAAGAAGTGCTTGGCGTGGCCGTTGACTCACTCACGCCGAGCGATCTGCCGATCAGGTTTCGAGAACAGGTATTGGCGGAAGCGGCGCCGGTATGAGTGAAACGCTTCTTTGACCCACATTACGCACATCCCCATGTCCACCGCCCATCACCCCGACCAGACCATCGACGGCACGCCGATCCCTACCCTCGACGATATCGCCGCCCAGCACATGGCGCTCGCGCCGTGGGTTGCGCGCACGCCGACCTTCGAGCGCCACGACTTCCCCACACTGGAAGGCACGCCGGTCAACTTCAAGTTCGAGCTGCTGCAGGTCGGCGGCACGTTCAAGACGCGTGGCGCCTTTTCGCACCTGCTTGCCTTATCCGACAGCGAGCGCGATGCGGGCGTGACGTGTGTATCGGCGGGAAATCATGCGGTGGCCGTCGCTTATGCCGCGATGCGCCTCGAGATCGGCGCGAAGGTCGTGATGATCAAGACCGCGAGCCCGGCGCGCGTTGCGTTGTGCCGCCGTTTCGGCGCCGAAGTCGTGATGGCGGAGAACGGCGCGGAAGCGTTCGAGATCGTACGTAAGATCGAAGCCGAGGAAGGCCGATATTTCGTGCATCCGTTCAACGGATATAGAACCGTGATCGGTACTTCCACGCTCGGTTACGAATGGACATCGCAAGCGCCTGACCTCGACGCGGTGATCCTGCCTGTCGGCGGCGGCGGCCTTGCTGCGGGCGTGTCGCTGGCATTCCGGCTCGCGAATCCATCGATACATGTCTTCGGCGTCGAGCCCGAAGGCGCCGATGCCATGGGCCAAAGCTTCGCCGCAAACCACACGGTGAAGATGGGCGCCATGCAGAGCATTGCCGATTCATTGATGGCGCCGCATACCGAGGAGTACAGCTACGAGTTGTGCCGGCGGCATATCGACCGTCTCGTGACCGTAACCGATGCCGACCTGCGCCGCGCCATGCTGCATTTGTTCAACGAGCTGAAGCTGGCCGTGGAACCCGCGTGCGCCGCGGCCACGGCTGCACTGCTCGGCCCGTTGCGCGAAACGCTGGAAGGCAAACGCGTCGGCGTCCTGCTGTGCGGCACGAACACCGACCCGGCGACGCTGAACAAACACCTGTCGATGGCCGCCTGACGGTTAAAGCACGTTGGTCAGGCGCTTTCGCTCGTTTCTCTGCATGACATAATTTGCGCCGATCACGCCGACCGTCACAAACGCGATAAACAACGTGGCCAGCGCGTTCATCTCGGGATTCAGCCCGAGCCGGACGCGCGAAAACACGACGAGCGGCAACGTGGTCGATCCTGGTCCGGACAAGAATGCGGACAACACGAGGTCATCGATCGACAGCGTGAACGACAGCAGCCACCCGGCCACCAACGCCTGCGATATGAGCGGCAGCGTGATCGAGAAAAACACCCGTAACGGCGTGGCGCCCAGATCGAGTGCGGCTTCTTCAATTGATGGATTCAATTCCCTGACCCGCGATTCCACGATGATCGCGACATAGGAAATACACAGCATCACGTGGCCAATCCAGATGGTGAACAAGCCGCGTCCCGCAGGCCAGCCGAAAATCTTGGCCATTTCCACAAACAGCAGCAACAGCGAAATCCCCTGGATCACCTCGGGAATCACTAACGGCGCGTTGATCATGCCGGCATAGAGCGTGAAGCCGCGAAACCGGCCCATTCGCGCGAGGACGTAACCCGCCCACGTGCCGATCACGACCGACGCGCACGCCGTGAATACTGCAATCCGTATAGATAACCACGCGGCGTTGATCAACTCTTCATCGTGAACCAGCGCGCGATACCACTTGAACGAAAACTCCGTCCAGACCGTGACCAGTTGCGACTCGTTGAAGGAATACACAATCAGGCTGATGATCGGGATATAAAGAAACAGGAATCCGATACCGAGAAACGTAAAACGCAGCGGGCGGCTAGGCTGGATCATGGCTTCTCCTCCAGTTGCTTCGCCTGGTAATACTGGAAGACGGCCATGGGCACGAGCAGCAGCAAGACCATCGCGCACGTCACGGCCGAGGCCATGGGCCAGTCGGCGTTATCGAAGAATTCATTCCACATCACGCGGCCGATCATCAAGGTATCCGCGCCTCCGAGCAGTTCCGGAATCACGTATTCGCCCACCGCCGGAATGAACACGAGCAAACATCCCGCAATGATCCCGTTCTTCGAAAGCGGCAGCGTGATCTGCAAGAACGCTTTCCAGGGCTTCGCGCCGAGATCGTAAGCGGCTTCGAGCAAGGTCAGATCCATCTTGACCAAATGCGCGTAAAGCGGCATTACGAGGAACGGCAAATACGAATACACCATGCCGATATAAACCGCGATATTCGTGTGATAAAGCTCGATGGGCGAATGAATGATCCCCGTCCACATCAGGAAATTATTCAGCAGGCCGTTGTTCTTGAGAATGCCGATCCACGCATAGACGCGAATCAGAAACGATGTCCAGAACGGCAGCATGACGGCCATCATCAGCAGATTGCGGGTCGCCGGATTCGATCGCGCGATGTAATACGCCATCGGATAACCGATCAGCAAACACAGCAACGTCGATATCCCCGCGACCAGCAGCGAGTTCATGTACGTTGCGAAGTACAAACTGTCGGTCAGCAGGAATGCGTAGTGCGAGAAATCGAGCGCGATATTCAGCACGCCCTCTTTCAACGCCGTCAAATCCGTATAAGGTGGGATGCCCAGACGCGAGTCGGAGAAACTGATCTTCACGACCAGCAGGAACGGCACGAGAAACAGCAGCACGAGCCAGAGATACGGCCCGGCAATCACAGCCGTCCTTCCGGAAAGACCAAAGCGTTGCCGGATTGAATGCAGCGCTTTCATGCCGTGAGCACCACACCGGCCGACGCCGACCAGCGCACATAAACCTCGTCGTCCCAGGTGGGTGATTCGAGTTCGCCGATTGTCAGGCTCGACAAGTTCGCGACCACCACTTTGCCGCTGTCGAGCTTCACGTGATAAAGCGTGTAGCCGCCCATGTAAGCGATGTTCGCGATCGTCCCACGGCCCCAGTTGTAGGCGCCTTCGGGCGGCTTGCGTGTCAGCGCGATGCGCTCGGGCCTGACCGAAATGGTGACTGGCATGCCGAGCGGTCCAGTGATCCCGTGATTCACATACAAGCGCGACGGCAGATCCTTCGACTCCACGAACACGTGATCGGGTTCGTCCTCGACCACGTTGCCATCGAAGAGATTGGTCGAACCGATGAATTCCGCCGTGAACCGGCTATTCGGGTATTCGTAGACTTCGTGCGGCGTGCCGGTCTGGATGATCTCGCCCTCGCTCATCACCGCGATCCGGCCAGCCATGGTCATGGCCTCTTCCTGATCGTGCGTGACCATGATGCAGGTGACGCCAACTTTATCGAGGATATTCACCAGTTCGATCTGCGTACGCTGGCGGATTTGTTTGTCGAGCGCGGACATGGGTTCGTCGAGCAACAGCAGCTTGGGCCGCTTCACGAGACTGCGGGCAAGCGCCACCCGCTGCTGCTGCCCGCCGGACAACTGGTGCGGCTTGCGCTGCGCATATCGCGCCATTTGCACGAGTTCGAGCGTCGTGTGCACGCGCTCCTTGAGTTCCGCGCCGCGCACGCCTTCCTGCTTCAGCCCGAACGCGACGTTCGCTTCCACCGACATATGCGGAAAGAGCGCGTACGACTGGAACATCATGTTCGTCGGCCGGCGATACGGCGGCATGGCCGCGAGATCCTCGCCATCGATCAATATCTGGCCCGATGTCACCGACTCGAGCCCCGCAAGCATGCGCAGCAAGGTGGACTTGCCGCAACCGGAACTGCCGAGCAGCGCAAACAATTCACCCTTCTTGACCGACAGGTTCACGCCTTTCACCGCGACGGTTTCATCGAATTTCTTGACGACATCGACGATCCGCACGAAGTTCTCTTCCGCCCAGTCCGGGCTGCGCATGCCGGGCTCCGGCCGGCGGCCGTTGGGACCGCCTGAGCCGTTCTGGCCACCTTGTGCGGAAGGCACTGCACTCCACTGCTCACTCATGATCTGCTGCCCGGCTCGTGCGCATCCGCGCGTTCGTGCTGCCTCGTTCCACTGCGTTTTTTTCCTGTACCAATGTTCAAACCGGTGACGAACAAAGCCCCCGGGTGACCGGGGGCTTTGCGTTCATCGTACGCCGTGCCGCATCGTTTCTTTATCGGCCGGACTTCAGCTCGGTCCAGAGCCGGGTCTGCAGGCGCTGAATTTCCGGCGGCAACGGCTTGAGCAGGAACAGCGTCTTGATCACGTCCTGCGGCGGATACACGGCGGGATCTTCAGCCACATCCTTCGATACGTACTTGCGCGCTTCCTGGTTCGCGCTCGGGTAATACACCTCGTTCGTGATCGCGGCGTGAACCTGCGGCGTCTCGATGTAATTGATCCACTCCAGCGCGGCTTCCTTGTTCTTCGCGTCCTTCGGGATGGCCATCACGTCGAACCAGACCGGCGCGCCGCCCTTCGGAATGTAATATTCGATCTTGAACGCCTTCTTTGCGTCCACGGCGCGGTGCTTGGCGATCACGACGTCGCCGGACCAGCCGTAGGTAAAGCACACATCGCCGCCCACCAGGTCGTTGATGTAGCCAGACGAGTTGAATTGCGTGATGTACGGGCGGATCTTCTTGAGCATCGCGAGCGCGGCGCGGTAGTCGGCCGGGTTCGTGCTCATCGGATCCTTGCCGATGTAATGCAGCGCCGCCGCAAACATCTGGTCCGGCGCGTCGAGCACCGACACGCCGCACGCCTTCAGCTTCGAGATGTTTTCCGGCTTGAACAGGATGTCCCAGTTATCGAGCGGCACGTTCTTGCCGAGAATCTGCTGGACCTTCGTCACGTTGTAGCCAAGACCCGTCGTGCCGTACGCCCAGGGCACCGTGTACTGGTTGCCCGGGTCCGCGCCGGCGACGAGTTTCATCAGGTCGGGATCGAGGTATTTGAGGTTCGGGAGCTTGGATTTGTCGAGCGGAGAAAAAATGCCGGCGGCGATCTGCTTGCCAGCGTAATTGCTGGTCGGCACCACGATGTCATAGCCTGAATTGCCTGTAAGCAACTTGGCCTGCAGCGTGTCGTCGCTGTCGTAGTTGTCGTATTTGACCTTCACGCCCGTCTGCTTCTCGAAGTTCGGGATGGTGTCCTTGGCAATATAGTCCGACCAGTTGTAGACGTTGAGCTGCGTGTCTTTCGCCGATGCCGGCATCGACGCTCCCAATGCCATTGCAGTGGCCACTACTAACGCCGCCGCGCCTGCGCGCTTTGACAACTGGTCCGCCAATTTCTCTGCCATATCAGTTCCTCCGTCCTTTCGACTTGCCGGCCGTTGACCACCCTCATCCCGATGCGCCCTTTCCTTATAGCTCAATCGAGACGGTGAAAAAAACGAAAACTATCATCAAAACGCGTCGCACCAAAAAACAATCGGGAGCGATTGTCGCGCAAAGTGCACATGCGCAGAATCACTGCCTGCAAGGACTGGCGCGAGCTGGTGCATTGTGGCTGGTGCGGACACGGCACCTTATCGATACCGGTAAAGACCATAATGCCGCCAATGAATCTGAAAGCGCATTCGCTTGCGTAATGTCATCATTGGGGAGATTGCCATGTTGTTATCGAATCGAAGGTTTTTGTCGTGCATTTGCCGCTGACTACACGGAGCGGAACGTTGGTTGCTGCGCAGTCGGAACCGACGCTTGCCGCGGCACTGCTCTTGCCGAACGCGCCATTTTTCCACCCGCTTCGTGAATTTCCGGTTATAGGAAACAGGCCTCAGACTGCATGAATACGAATTCGTCCGCTCTCGACCAGACTGGCTCTGCGGACAATCCGCCGTCCGACCTCGTTCCCGCCTCCGGCCTCAATCATCGCGGCGAACCGCCCGACGGCGCTCCCCGAGTACGCGGACGCTGGTTCTCCTTTATCGGCGCCGGCGCGCTGGTCGCGGTCGGTTACATGGACCCGGGGAACTGGGCCACCGCGCTTGGCAGCGGCGCAAAGTACGGCTACCAGTTGCTGAGCGTGGTGCTGGCAGCCAGCCTGATGGGTTTGCTGCTGCAATGGGTGGCATCGAAAGTCGGCGTCGTGACCGGACGTGATCTCGCCCAACTGTGCCGCGCCCGCTATAGCCGCCGCACCACGGTTTTCCTCTGGATCACTTGTGAGATCGCGATCATCGCGTGCGACGTCGCCGAGGTCGTCGGCAGCGCCGTGGCATTGCAACTGCTGCTGGGGGTATCGCTGACGGTTGGCGTGCTGATGTCCGCCGTGGGCACGTTCGCCATGCTGGCGCTGCAAAGCCGCGGCCAACGTCCGCTGCAGATCGTCATCACCACGCTGATCTTTTTCGTGGGCTTTTGTTTCGTGGTCGAACTCGCGCTCGCCAATCCCTCGTGGCGCATAAAGGGACTTGTCGGCGGCGGCGAGCAGGTCGTGCATCGACGCCAACGCGTGCGATAAAGACGCGCAACCAAGACTGACGGTCACCATCTGCTCGCCCACGGCA